>JBJEYK010000166.1:0-5990 GCA_051886775.1 Candidatus Ventricola sp.
CTTCTCGATATCAATGGTCAAATTCTCATTCATGATCAAGCACCTCCCTATGGTTATTCCTTAGTATACCAGATTTCGCGTCCATGTACAATCTTCTCATTCATTTTTTTGCAAGAATGATTTTGACGGCCTCCGGACTCATGCCCGTCTGGCCCGCCGCCGCGTCGATCAGGCGCACGCGGTCGGCCTGCTCCGCGGCCAGGTCAAAGGGCGCTATCAGCGTGATCGCCTGCGCGCCGCAGACCACGGCCACGCTGTCATAGCCCATATACGACAGCGCCGCCTGCACCTGCGCCTCCAGCTCCATGCGCCGGGCAATCTGCGTGCGCTGGTCCAGCGCCTGCCTGCGCAGCGCGTCGTCCGCCGCCGGGTCGTCCAGCACGCTCTGCAGAAGCGACAGCTCCTGCTCCCGTTCCCGCGCCAGGCGCTCGCGCGTCGATTCCATGGAGGCCTGCGCGACGGCGGCAGCGCTCATCGTCTCCCGCGTCACGGCGACGCCGGAGGTCTGCACCGTCTGCTCCCTGGCCCCAGCGTAGCCGCACAGCCCCAGCAGCGCCAGCAGCAGACCCGCGCCCAGCGCGCGCAGGCCCGCGATCTTCCTTCCGCTTGAGTTCACCATGCTCAGCCTCCCCCCGTCACCACGCTGACCGCTGATGCCGGCAGCCCCAGCAGCGCGCACAGCGCCTGCTGCAGCTCCAGGCACACCAGCGGATCGTCCGCGCCCTGCGCCACGGCGACTGCGCCCACGGGCGTCTCCTCCTGCCGGGAGGCGGTCAGCGTGCCGCCGGACAGACGCTGCGTCTTGATCACCACATCCACCCGCCCCGCACCCGCCACGCCGGAGAGCACCCGGCTGACACGCTTTTCCAGCGCCGTCTGCGCCGTATCGCCCCAAAGGCGCGCGCCGCCGAGCAGCAGCAGCGCCAGCAGCAGCAGACAAAGCGCCTGCGGCGTCAGCGCAGCGCGCAGCCGGGCCAGCAGATTGCGCATGCCGCTCCCCCTTTCCCGTGTTTATTGCATCAGCAGCGCAAATATGCGCATCAGCTCACGCTCCTCCAGCGCCTGCCGGCACAGCTCCCTCGCGCCGCTGATCACCAGATGCAGCATGAGCAGCCCGCCGATCATCCGCAGGCTCGCGCGGCCCTCCTCCCGGGGCAGCGCCGTCTGCAAAAGCGAGCAGACGGCGCATAGAGCGCACAGCCGCGCCATCAGGGTCATCACACGCGTCCCTCCTCTCAGCGGAGCATGACCGTCAGGTTGCCCACCAGCAGCAGCTGCACGATCAGCAGGAAATACATCGTCCCCACGCAGAGCATCGTGATCAGAAAGAGCACAATTGTGCGCGAAAAGTCCCCGATGGCGCGCACGATCTCCCCGTCCGCCACCGGTTCGAGCAGCGCGGCGCTTAGCTTGATGACAAACACTACCGCCAGCGTGCGCATCAGCGGGCCGAGGATCGCCGTCAGCAGCGCCAGCACCGCAGCCACGCCCAGCGCGTTCTTGACGATCAGCGTGCAGCCCACCAGCGTGTCCATCGTATCGGAGAACATCCCGCCCACGACGGGGACGAAGTTGTCCACCGCGTATTTCGCCGCGCGGATCACCACGCCGTCAATGGACGCGCTGCACACCCCCTGCAGCGACATCGCCCCCAGGAACACCGTGAAGCTCACGCCCAGCAGCCAGCACACAGCGCTGCGCAGCAGCTGCGCCATCCTGGTCAGGTGCGCTCTGTCCGACAGGTGGTTGACCGTCGTCACCGCGCAGGTGCACATCACCAGCCGCAGGATCACCTCCCGCGCGAGGAACACCATGCTGCCCGAGGCCGCCACCACCATCGGGTGCAGAAACGCCGAGGACGCGTTGCCGCCCAGCGCCGTGAGCAGCGTCAGCAGCATGGGCAGCAGCTTGTCCATGCGCCGGGTCATGGCGGTGATGGTCTCGCGCGTGTGCTCCAGCTCCCGGAAGACCACCAGCACAATCGGGATCAGAATCAGCACAAAGCAGACGCTGCGCGTCAGGCTCTCCAGCCCCTCGCCGGACGCGCAGAGCGTGTGCAGCAGCAGGCTGGAGAGCAGCACGGGCAGCATCAGCGCCAGCAGCAGCGCACCCAGCCCGGAGAGCGCATCGAAGAACGCGCCCAGCACCCCGGCTACGCAGTCCTCCGCATTGAGCGTCCCGCCCGCAGCCAGCGCCCGCACGACCTCCTCCACGCTGCCGCCTCCGCCCGGGCCTGGGATGGACACGTCCGCAAGGTCGGAAAAGTCCAGCCCGTCCAGCACGTCCTCCAGCGCGGCGTCGACCTGCGCGCGCGCCGTCTCCTGCTCCGCCTCCGCCCGGCAGCGCACGGGCGCAAGACATAGCAGCAGGCACAGCATAAGCGCTAGCGCAGCACGTCCACCGCCAGCTGCGTCAGCTCGATGAACACAGGCACCGACACGCCCAGCAGCGCCATGCGCCCGCAGAACTCGGCCCGCTGGGCGATCGACGGCGCGTCCATGTCCCGGCAGACCTGCGCGGCCAGCTGCGTCACTAGCACGATGCCCATCGCCTTGAGCATGATCCGGTAATACTGCGCGTCCAGATCCAGCGAGGCCAGAAACGCGCGGATCGTCTCGATATATGCGCGCACCTGCGGCAGCAGCAGCGCCACCAGCAGCACCCCGAAGGCTGCCGCCAGCAGCCCCGCGATCGCCGGGCTGAGCTGCCGCAGCACCATCACCATCGCCGCCGCCAGCAGGCAAAAGCCGATCAGCCGAAGCCATTCCACTGCGCATTCCCCGCTTCCCCCGATTTCAAGACCTCAGTACAGGCCAAATATGCTCTTGACGTTGTTGAGCAGCTGCGCCACCAGATCGACCACCAGGAACAGCACCACCACCAGCCCCGCCACCGAGGCCAGCACGGCGATGTCCTCCCGCCCCGCCTTTTGCAGCACCTGATTGACCGCGAAGACCAGAATGCCCACGCCGGCAATCTGAAACAGCAGATCGATGTTCACGCACGACTCTCCTTTCCCCTCGCCGTCAGATCAGGATGAGAAACACCGCCGCGCCGCAGGCCATCCCCAGCGTTCGGATGAGCTGCGAACGCCTCTGGCACTCGCTGCGCAGCGTCTCCTCCCGCGCCCGCAGCCGCTCGTCCGCCGCGTCGATCAGGCTGATCTGCTCGTGCAGGCGCGTGCGACCCAGCTCGCCGAGTACCGCCTCAAAGGCGCTTCTGTCCTCCTCGCTGAGCACGCCGTAGCCCGGCACACGCGCGCTCTCTCCGGCAAAGAGCATCAGCAGCTGCGGGCTGCTGGCGTTTTCCATGCGCGCGGCACAGGCGTGCAGAAGGCGCGTCAGCTCGCGCTCCTGCGGCGTGGCGCGCAACTCGACGGCGCGCAGCATCGCGGTCAGCTCCGGCTGCTCATAGCGGATCATCCCGTTCAGGCGCAGCAGGCAGCGCCGCATCGCCTGGATCCAGCGCACCCGGCGCTTCTCCCCGTCCGCAATCAAAAAGCCCAGCGCGCTGATGCCGATCATCGCCATCACCGCCACATCCCAGCTGACCATCGGTTTCCCTCCTTTTCAATCCCCGTCCAGCCGGCGTCCCGCCGCATCCCGGACGCCCGCCACGCGCCCGGGGCCGGCAAGCAGCACATAGCGCTCGAACGCCTGTCCCTCCGCCAGCAAACGCAGCGCGGGCCGCGTGCGCAGCGCAGCCCAATCCTCTGCGTGCGCAGAGGCCAGCAGCCCCACGCCGCAGCGCGCCGCGTCCTGCACGGCAGCGGCATCCTCCGCGCCGCCCAGCTCGTCGGTCACGATCGCCTGCGGCGCCATGGCGCGCAGCAGCATGGCAAAGCCCTGCGCACGACCGCAGCCCGCCAGCACGTCAAGCCGCTTGCCCTGCCCGGATAGCGAACCGGGAAACAGCTCCTCCCGCTCATCCACCACCGCGACGTGCACGCCGTGCTCGTCCGACAGTACCAGCGCCGCGTCGCGCAGCATCGTCGTCTTTCCGCAGCCGGGCGGCCCCAGCAGCAGCACGCGCCTGACGCGGCCCGAGGCGTCCTGCAGGTGCGCACGGATGGGCTGGCTTGCGCCCGGGCAGTCGTGACGGATGCGCACGCAGACGGAGGTCACCTCCGCCATGCGCCAGCTGCCGTCCTCCTGGCGCACCATCCTGCCGCACACGCCTGCGCGGTGCCCGCCGGGCAGCGGCAGATAGCCCTGCGCCAGCTGCCCCTCGCAGCGATAGAGCGCATAGCCCGCCAGCGCCGCCACCTGCTCCCGCAGCCGCGCCGCCTCCAGGCATTCTCCCCGGGCGACGACCCGCCCGCCCGCGACCAGCTCCGGCGCCCGGCCTGCGTACAGGCGCAGCTCCTGCGCGCCGTCCGCCGCCCCGGGCGGCAGCGCGCCCAGCCAGGCTGCCAGCTCCTCAATCAGCTTCAGCTCTCCCCGCCAGGGCATGTCTCTCCCCGCCCCTCCGCGCGCCGGTCTCACGCAAAAAGAACGCAGAGCGCGCTGCTCTGCGTTCATCATATGTGGTTTGCCGCCGTTTTAGGCGCGTCAGCCGATCTCAATCAGCTCCGTACCCTCAATGGCTGCGGCGATCAGTGCGTCGCCGTCCAGCTTTTCCTCGGCCTTGCGCACCAGCTCCTTGCGCGGGTGGGTCGCCGGGTGCTTGGGGGTGAAGACGGTGCAGCAGTCCTCATACGGCAGGGACGAGGTCGCCATCGTGCCGATCTGCTCGGCGCGTTCGATGATTTCACTCTTGTCCATGCCCACGCACGGGCGGAAAACCGGCATGGAGACCACCTCGTCCGTGCAGCCGAGCGCCTCCATCGTCTGGCTGGCCACCTGGCCGATGGATTCGCCCGTGACCAGCGCCTGCGCGCTATCCTTCCGGGCGAGCTGCTCGGCGATGCGCATCATGTAGCGGCGCATGATCAGGGTGGTGAAGTTCTCCGGGCACTTCTCGTGAATCTGCATCTGAATCTCGGTGAACGGCACGACGTACACGCGCAGCCGGCCGCAGTATTCGCTGAGGATGCGCGCCAGCTCGAGCACCTTTTCCTTCGCACGCTCGCTGGTATACGGGAAGGAGTGATAGTGCACGCAGCACAGCTCCACGCCGCGCTTGGCGATCATAAAGCCGGCCACCGGGCTGTCGATGCCGCCGGAGAGCAGCAGGCAGGCCTTGCCGTTGGTGCCCATGGGCATGCCGCCCACCGCCATCACGCGGTCCACGCTCAGATAGGCATGGTCTCGGATCTCGATGGTGATCTCGTGGTCGGGATGGTTGACATCCACCGCCAGCTGCGGCACATGCTCCAGGATATAGCCGCCGGCCTCGCGCATGATCGCGGGCGAATCCAGCGGATAGCGCTTGTCCGAGCGGCGCGCCAGCACCTTGAAGGTGCCGGTCTTCTCCTTCATCATATTGGTCGCCTGCGCGCAGATGGCCTCGAAGCTGTCCTTCTCCATCTCGACGGCGGGGCTGACGGAGTGCACGCCGAACACGCGCGCGATGCGGCGGATGCACGCCTCCTGATCCGTATAGTCGGACACATAGATGCGCCCGTCGCTGAGCCACACATGCCCGCCGACGCCCGCGACGGCGCTGCGCACATGCTCCACCAGCTTGCGCAGGAAGTACGGGCGGTTCTGTCCCTTGAGGAACACCTCGCCATAGCGAACCAGCAAAATCTCTCTCACGCTGTTATCTCCTCCTGTATCGGCTCAGCAGCGCGTGCGCCTGACGGATCTGCGCCGCCGTCTCGTCCATCTCGTCCATGGTGTTATACAGCCCCAGGCTGATGCGGATGGTGCCGTCCGCCTGCTCGCCCGTCAGCCCCATCGCGCGCAGCGAGGCGCTGGTCTTCTGCTTGTGCGAGGCACAGGCCGATCCGGTGGACACCAGGATGCCCGCGCCCTCCAGCGCGTTGCGCAGCACCTCGCCGCGCACACCCTCCAGCGTGAGGCTCAGGATGTGCGGCGCGGCGTCGG
>JBJEYK010000167.1:0-5963 GCA_051886775.1 Candidatus Ventricola sp.
ATGATTACGGTGAGGGCGCGCACCCGCTGGTGCTGGAGCGCCTGGCGCAGACGAACCTGGAGCACACCTGCGGCTATGGGCTGGACGCATACAGCCGGCAGGCGGCGGCGCTGATCCGCTCGCTGTGCGGCCAGCCGGACGCCGCCGTGCACATGATGACCGGCGGCACCAGCGCCAACCTGATCGCGCTCAGCGCGTTCATGCGCCCGTATGAGGCGGTCATCGCCGCGCCGACGGGGCACATCAACGTCCACGAGACGGGCGCGGTCGAGGGCAGCGGGCACAAGGTGCTGCCCGCGGATTCGCGCGAGGGCAAGGTGCTGCCCGAGGGCGTGCGCGCCGTCGTGCAGGCGCATCCGGACGAGCACATGGTGCATCCGCGCGTGCTTTACATCTCCCAGCCGACGGAAATCGGCACGGTGTACAGCCTGCAGGAGCTGCATGCGCTGCGCGCGGTGTGCGACGCGTGCGGCCTGATCCTCTTCGTGGACGGCGCGCGTCTGGGCAGCGCGCTGACCTGCACCGAGGCGACAGCCACCCTGCGCGATCTGGCTGCGCTGGCGGACGCCTTCTACATCGGCGGCACGAAGAACGGCCTGTACTTCGGCGAGGCGATGGTGATCGTGAATCCCGCGCTTCAGGCCGATTTCCGCTACATGATCAAGAACCGCGGCGGCATGCTGGCCAAGGGCCGGCTGTGCGGCGTGATGTTCCTGGCGGCGCTGGAGCATGGCGGCTACTTCGAGTGGGCGCGCCATGCCAACGCGATGGCCGATATCCTTCGGGAGGGCATCACGCGCGCGGGCATTCCGTTCTTCCAGAAGACGACGACCAACCAGGTCTTCCCGATCGTCACCCGCGCGCAGGAGCAGGCGCTTGCCGAGCGCGTAGCCTTTGAGCGCTGGGCCGAGGTGGACGACGACCATGTCGCTATCCGCTTTGTGACCAGCTGGGCGACGGACGAGGCGGATGCGCGCAGGCTTGCGGCACTGATGGAGGCGCTGTAAGCATGGGCTCGCGTTCGCATGTGCGCAAGCGCAGGCAGGGCTGCCTGAGCGGCTGCCTGACGCGCCTGCTGCTGACGCTGGGGCTGTGCGCGCTGCTGTTCGTGGGCGCGTGCGTGCTGGGGCTGGTGCGCATCGACCCGGCGACCGGCGCGCCCACGCTGTCGCTGGGCAGCTTCACGCAGAGCCTGGCGGACATCCGGCTGCCGGAGCTTTCCCTGCCGGAATGGTCACTGCCGACCTGGGCGTACGGCATGCAGCGGGATGGGCTGACGGTCAAGACCCTGCGTGCCGGAGCGGGCGAGGCTGTGCTGGTGTGCTGCGACGGCTACACGATGCTTCTGGGCGGGGGCAGCGGTATGGGCGCGGCGCTGACGGGGCAGCTGCTGCTGTGCGGCGTGGGTCATCTGAACGCCGTGGTCGCGTCCTCCAGCGATCAGCAGCAGATCGGCGGCCTGCCGCTGGCGATTCGCCTGATGCCGCCGGAATACCTGCTCTATCAGGATTCTCAAACGAAGGGCACGGCTTACAACCGCCTGATGCAGACCGTCAAGCAGAATCAGAAGACCCAGCTGATCGTCCCCCGCCAGGGGCTGACGTTCTCGCTGGGGCGCTCGACGGTGACGATTGTCGGCCCGGCGCGCACAACGCACACCGACGGGCGGGACGACGGGCTGTCCGTGCGCGTGGACTTCGGGCAGACCTCCGTGCTCATCGCCGGCAGCATCACCGAGGCGGGGGAACGGGAGCTGATCACCTCCGGCGCGCGATTGGGTGCAGACGTGCTGATCTGCGCACAGGGCGGCAGCACGGAGGCGACGTGCTCGGCGTTTGTCTCGGCGGTCTCTCCCCAATACGCGCTGATGACGGCGAAGGATCCGCCCAACAGCGTGAAGGTGCGTTTGCAGCGCGCGGGCGCGCAGGTGTACACCATGCAGGAGGACGGAGTGATCACCGTGGAAAGTGACGGCTATACGCTGCAGGTGATCCCCTGATCGCAGCTATCCGATATAGATGCTACCCCCCTGAGGCAGAGCCTGATGGATTTCAGATCTTTTCCCTGCGTTTGAAGCGCAGGGATTTTGTTTGCATACTTTTCCAGCGATGGGGGATCCTGCCTTGCAGAAAGGCGGGATGCGGGATGACGAAGCTGTTTTCGCGGGTGAACAGGGGCGTGCAGCGCGCCAAGGCATGGATGATGGACTATGCCTATCTGGTGACGCTGGGCGCGGTGATCGCGGTGATTGCGGCCAGTGCGATGTACACCCAGCGTCTGCACGCGCGGGAGCGGAGTGTGGAGGCGGCGGCTGGCGCGCCGGAGACGGAGGCGACCCCCACCCCGACGCCGCGTGTGACGCCGCTGCCGACGCTGGCGCCGCTGGCCGTGCAGACGCCTGTGCGCGCGACCGTCTGGCCGCTGAGCGGCGGGATCGTGCGCGGGCACAACGCGCAGGAGGCGGTGTACTGGGCGGCATTGGGGTGCTATCAGCCGCATACCGGGCTGGACATTGCCGGGGAGGCGGGGGAATCCGTCTGCTGCACGGCGGACGGCGTGGTCAGCCGAACGGCGCTGGACGAGCTGTGGGGCTGGCGCGTGACGGTGGCGCAGACGGACGGCAGCGAGGCCGTGTACGCCGGGCTGGAGGTCTGCGCTGTGGCGGCGGGGCAGAGCGTCACCCGGGGGCAGGCGCTGGGCACGCTGCTTGCGCAAATCCCCTGCGAGGCGGAGCTGGGCAGCCATCTGCATCTGGAGCGCTGGCGAGACGGAACGGCGCAGGATCCGGAGGCGGTGCTGCCGGAGCGGCACCCATAACGACAAAGAGAGCCGATCGGGCAGCGCTTTGCCCGGTCGGCTCGGATTCTTCTGTTTACCGCATCAGCAGCACGGACACGTCGTTCACGTTCGTGCCGGTCGGGCCGGTCATGATGAGCGCGTCCATGGCTTTGAGCAGCGGGTAGGCGTCGTTGTCTCTCAGGGCCGCATCGATGGACAGGCCCTGTGCCTGACATTCGCGGGCGAACTCACCGGTGACGATGCCGCCGGCAGCGTCGGTCGGGCCGTCGGTGCCGTCGCTGCCCAGCGAGAGGATGCAGGTGTCCGCCAGCCCGGCGATGCCGGGCGCGGCAGCCAGCGCCAGCTCCTGATTGCGGCCGCCCTTGCCCTTGCCCCGCAGGTGGACGACCGTCTCGCCGCCCATGATCACGGCGCAGGGCGCCTTCACCGGCCTGCCGCTCCGGCGAATCTCGCGCGCCATCGCGGCGAGCATGGAGCCGGCCTCGCGCGCCTCGCAGGCCAGCGTCGTGGTCAGCACAAGCGGCGCGTAGCCCAGTACAGCGGCGCAGGACGCTGCTGCGTCGCACAGCGCCGTCACGTTGCCGGTGACGAGCGTGGTCACGCCGTCGAGCGCCTTAGGCGTTTCGCTGGAGAGCAGCGGACGCAGGTGCTCCGGCACGTCCAGCGCGTATTTGCCGATAATGTGCGCCACGTCCTCGCAGGTGGAGCGGTCGGGCACGGCGGGGCCGGAGGCGATAGCGTCCAGCGGGTCGCCCAGCACGTCCGACAGGATGATGCTCAGCACCTGTGCCGGGGCGCAGGCCTGGGCGAAGCGCCCGCCCTTGACGGCGGACAGGTGCTTGCGGATGGCGTTGATCTCGGTGATGTCCGCGCCGCAGGCCAGCAGCTGCCGGGTGAGGGCGGCGATGTCGTCCAGCGTACAGGGCGGGGCGGGCAGCTCAAAGAGCGCGCTGCCGCCGCCGGAGACGAGGAAGAGCACCGTGTCCTCGGCGGTCAGGCCGCTCACAAGCTCCAGCGCGCGCCGCGCTCCGGCGACGCCGTTCGCATCCGGCACGGGATGCCCGGCCTCGACGATCTCGATGCGCGGCAGAGGGCCTTCGCTGTGGTCGTACTTGGTGATGACGATGCCGCGGTTGATCTGCCCGCCCAGCACGGCGCTGGCGGCGCTGGCCATGCGCCAGGCGGCCTTACCGATGGCGACGAGGGTCACGCCGCGGGGAAAGACGCGGCCTTCGAGCGCGCGCGCAACGGCGGCGTCCGGCAGCACGGCGGCGATGGAATCGCGGATGATGCGCTGGGCATCCTGCTTGATGGTGGACATGGGAGCCTCCTGAAGCGTAGTTGGAAAAAGACCGGCGGATGGCCGCCGGTCAGAGCTGCGTGTGCGCTGATCAGATGAACATGTTGATCAGCCAGATGAAGATGATGGCGACAACGCCCATGACCAGCGTGCACAGGGTCTGGGTCTTGTAGCCGTCCTCCGCCTTGAGGCCGCCGAAGTTGGTGACGACCCAGAAGTAGGAGTCGTTCGCATGGGAGACGGT
Source organism: Candidatus Ventricola sp. (assembly GCA_051886775.1). Classification (GTDB taxonomy): domain Bacteria; phylum Bacillota; class Clostridia; order Christensenellales; family Aristaeellaceae; genus Ventricola. The sequence continues at coordinate 4,344 of JBJEYK010000167.1, forward strand.
CATCGCGCCCGCGCCAATGGCCATGACGGTCAGCGCGGCGGCCATCGGGGTGGTGAGCCCCAGGGCGGCCATCAGCGAGCCCTCCGCGGAATACAGGCCCATGATGCCCGCCGTCGTGGTGATGGCGACGGTGGAGGAGCCCTGCGCGGACTTGAGGATCGCGGCGATCAGGAACGGGAAGAAGATGCCCACGCTGGACAGGCCAGGCGCGTTCTCGGTGATGTAGGCCACGATGCCCGCGTTGGAGATGACCTTGCCCAGCACGCCGCCGGCAGCGGTGACGAACAGGATCGGGCCAACGGTCTTGAGGGTGTCGTCGGTCAGGGCGCGGAACTCGTCGCCCTTGCCGGCGGAGAACAGCGTGCCGATGGAGATCAGCAGGCCGACGGCCAGCGCGATGATCGGGGTGCCCAGGAACTTGAGCAGCGTCGCGATGCCGCCCGCCATGCCGGCCATATCGACGATGGACTTGATGGCCATCAGCAGGATCGGCACGATGATCGGCGCGAAGGAGATGGCGGTACCCGGCAGCTTGCCGAACTCGGCCTTCAGCTCCTCATAGCTCTTGGCGGTGGCGTCGTTGTCGTCGGTGGAGTGCACCTTGGGGCCGATCGCCTTGGCAAAGAGATAGCCCGCGATGAGCACCGGGATGGACACGAGCACGCCAACGCCGATGACCATCAGCATGTTGCTCTCCAGGCCCAGGGACTGCGCGGCCGCGATGGGGCCGGGCGTCGGCGGGATGAAGACGTGGGAGGTGTACAGGCCTGCGCTCAGCGCGACGGCCATGGCCGCGGCGGACACGCCGGTCTTCTTGACCAGTGCCTTGCGGATCGGGTTGAGGATGACGAAGCCCGAGTCGCAGAAGACGGGGATGGACACGATCCAGCCCATCAGCAGGATAGCGATGTCGGGGTGCTTGTCACCCACGCGGCGCACAACCCAGTCGGCCATGGTCAGCGCAGCGCCGGTCTTTTCCAGGAAGAAGCCGATCATCGCACCCAGGATGATGACGATGCCCAGCGAGGAGAACGTGCCGGAGAAGCCGGCGCCGATGGTGCCGGGGATGTCGCCAAGCGGCAGCGCGACGAGCGCGAGAATCAGCGACACACCCATGATGGACAGGAACGGATGGATCTTCCACTTGGAGATGGCCACGATCATGAGGATGACCATCAGCACAAAGACGATGAGTAGGGACAACCCGGACAACATAGAGCGTACCTCCTTTAGCTTTTGGGCGAGCGGAGCAGAACCGAACCGACCGCCGTTAATTTGTTGCTAAAGGAATTCGCGCGGGTCAGTGAGATTCCTGCCGGTTTACACAAATTTAGCAATTTTTTTTTCACAGTACGACGGGAGGAGAACAAGGACAGAAAAAGCCCCGCGCCGGACAGCAGCCCGGCGCGGGGGGTGAAAATGCGGATTTCAGCCGAGGTACGCCTTGCGTACGTCGTCGTCGTGCATGAGCGCCTGCGCGTCGCCGCTCTTGACGATGCTGCCGGTCTCCAGCACATAGGCGCGGTTGGCGATGGAAAGCGCCATCTGCGCGTTCTGCTCGACGAGCAGGATCGTCGTCCCGGCGCGGTTCAGCTCGCCGATGATGTCGAAGATCTGCTC
>JBJEYK010000168.1:0-5939 GCA_051886775.1 Candidatus Ventricola sp.
TGGTGAAGATGGTGTAACTGGTGATGTGCTCCGGCTTCTTGCGCACGGTTTTTCGAACAAAGCGCACCTGATCGGCGTACTTCCGATCGTCGAGCGCCTGCGGCACCCGGAACCACTTGTCCCGCAGGGCGGGCAGGCTGTCCGGCGCGGCGTATTCCTCCGGCGTCAGCAGCAGCATTTCCCGGGTCAGCGTGTGGAAGACGAGCGTGCCGCCCTCCACGCGAAGGGGGAGCACATAGGTCATCCAGCGGAAGCCATCTTCCGAGGCTTTGGGCTTGCCCAGAATTTTCATGGTATTGCCCGAGGGATTCTGTATGATTTGCATGGGATTTTCCCCCTCCCCTTATCGATTCATTCCGTCATAGGCCACCCGAGCGGCTTCCGGCTCCATGTTGCAGTAAAGGTGATACAGCTTGACGGAGCTTCCCAGCCTGTCCACCAGCGAAAGGGTCTTTTGCAGCGCCGCCGGCTCGGCAGGGCGATAGCTCTGCTGGCAGAGCATGGGCAAGGCGGCCCTTTTGTCGATGGGCTTGATGTGATTGACCTCGCCCCGAGACAGGATGCAGATTGCCTTTAGCGGACAGGTGATATTGGCGCTGCGGTGGTGCTTGCCGTCCCATGGGGTGCCGTAGGCGGTTACGCCCTGTGCATCCAGCCGGAGCAGGGGCTTGTCATCGTTGACCATGACTGCCCGCGTGCCGAACTGCTTTTGCCACAGCCGGGTATGGGTGCTCTTGCCCGTGCCGCTTTTGGCGGTGAAGAGGTAGGCCACCCCGTCCACCGCGACGACGGAGCCGTGGAACAGCAGCGTGTTGTAATCAAGCAGGCCCGCCGCGATTTTGCGGTAGACGGCCAGCGTTTCCAGATATGCGTCGGAATAGTCAAAGGGCGCTCGCCCCTCGCAAATGGCTTCCCGGCGGGACTTCTCCTTCTCAAAAGCGATATCCGCCGGGGCGATCTCCACGCTCATCGAGGGAGGGGCATCCGTCAGGTAGTCCTGGCAGAAGGTGCGGGTTTCATCAAACAATGCGCTTACGCGGATGGCCTGCCCGGCCAGCGCCATGCAAAAGGACACGCTCACAGCGAAAACTTCCTTTCCTATGGGAATGATGGGCGGTCAGCCCGCTTTGCCCGCGCACCAGGCCAGCAGCATTTCCTTCAAAAAAACCAGCTCCTGCGTGTGATTGGTCTTGTGATCGTTGGCCCAGACGATGCCCTGCGCATAGCGCTCCGCTACGCTCAGCATCGTGATGACCACCGTCGTAAACATTTGCTGCTCGGGGATGTCCGTCCGAATGCTTCCATCGATCCTAGCACGCTCATACATCCGGTGAAAGAGACTGCGGATAGGCTCCAGCGCGTCAAGATGTTCACGCAACTGCGCGTCCTCAACGCGTTCTTGACAGATAAAGGTCTTGTACTCGCTGCTGAAACGCAGAAGCTCCGGCTGCTCCTGATACAGGCGAAGGATCTGGTCCGCATAAAACGTGATGCCCTGATAAGCAGTGAGGCACTCCAGCTCATCCGGTGCGCCTCTTGTCAGCACGTCTCGCCAGACCTCGCTCCACACCTTGGCGCTGATGGCAACGACCAGCTTTTCCTTGGTCTGGAAATACTTGTACATGGTTGCAGCGCTGACATCGGCTGCATCCGCAACCCGTTGCAGGCTGACTGCGGCAATGCCATATCTTGAAAACAGCCGGAAGCCTTCCTCCATGAGCCGGGCTTTCCGCTGCTGGGCCTCGCGCTTGTCGCGTTCCACGTTTCTTGCCATCTCATCACCTTTGATTCGTGAGCTTCGCTTTACAGATAGAGCAATACTCTATCTCTGATAGTATATTCCGCGGAGTGCGACTTGTCAAGGTTTGCGCGCTGTGTGTTGCCAGAGAGAAAGGACGATGATCACGGCGACAGGATTCATATGCCTCCATGATGCGGGAATAGCAATATTGAAATCCGTTGCAGTTGTCCGATTCCACAGCATGATATAGATATGCAACATTGCCGCTTGTATGCATGAACGGGGCTATGAAAATAATCCTTGACAAACCTCGTTCCATGGTCAGGTCGTTGTCCATCTCGCTCCAGGCCGCCACGGTCGGGCGGGCCTTCGCCGTCTGGATCGCTTCGATGAAGGGCGCATAGTCTGCATTTTTCACCGTTTCGCTCTCCAGCGCAGCCTTGCTGACCGGGATCTGGCCACACTTGGCCATCTCGATCTGCGCGAACTCGCTGGTCATGAACTGCATGAACTTCCAGGCAGCCTCCTTGTTGGCGCTTGCGAACATCGCGATATCCTCGCCGCCCAGCACAGAGATGCTGCCGCCCTCGCCGGCGGGGATCGGCGCCGTGCCGTAGGCCACGTCGGGATACGCGCCGGCCAGCTCCGCGGACTTCCACGGGCCCTCCAGCATCATGGCATAGCGCCCGGTGCCGAAGCCGTCGGTCATCGGGATGTCGCCGGCGTTGAAGCCGGTGATGCAGCCCTCCTGCACCAGCTGAGCAAATGTTTCGATGGCCTTCACCGACGCGGGGCCGTTGATGTAGCCGGTCGCGACGGTCTGCTCCGGATTGGTCAGGCTTCCGCCGAAGCTCCAGATGAACGGGCACAGGTTCCAGCCAGCCAGCGCAGGCTCGTTCCAGCCCCAAATCTGCTGGCCGTTCGCGTTCTCACCGCTGAGCTTGCGCACCGCCTCGCACCACTGCTCCATCGTCTCAGGCATGGCCACGCCGGCTGCCTCCAGCATTGCCGTGTTGTAGAACACGATCTTGCTGTTGGTGTTCAGCGCCAACGCGTAGGTGTGTCCGTCCATCACCGCGGTGGACATCGCGCTATCCAGCAGCGCGCCGCTGGTTTCGGCGAAGTCCTTCATCTCCTCGTCGAGCGCGGTCAGGATGCCCATCTTCTGGAACTCCGGCAGCCAGGCAATGTCGCAGCGCGCCACGTCGGGCAGCGCGCCCGACTTCGCGCTGACAAGCACCTTGTCGTGCAGCTCCGCCCACTCGTGGGAGACGGCGTTGACCTTGATGCCGGGGTTCTCCGCCTCAAAGGCGGGGATCAGCACGTTCATCAGCGTTTCATTTTCCGCGGACTGGGCGCTGTAATGGTGCCAGAACTGGATGGTGACATCCTCCGCCACCGCGCAGGAGCACAGCAGCATCAGACAGGCGAGCATCGCCACGAGGGTTTTTGTACGCATGGTTTTTCCTCCTTCTGAACAGGTCGACAGTGAATATGGACAGAATGCGGCAGAACGTGCACGAATTCTCCCGCACAATCCCAGGCTTGCGCCCGCTCTCCGATGTTGAACACCGCGAGCAGCTCCTCCTCCTGATTGCCCCGGGCGAAGGCAAGCAGGCCGCGTTCGTCATCCGCCAGCAGCGGCGTATAGCTGCCCGTGCGCAGCGCGGGATGCGCCTTGCGCAGGGCGATCAGCTCCTTCTGCCAGGCCAGCAGGGCTTCGTCCGGCTGCGTCCAGGCCATTCCCCCGCGGCAGCCCGGATCGTTTTCACCGGTCATGCCCAGCTCGTCGCCGTAGTAAATCGCCGGCGCGCCGGGGAAGAGCATTTGAAGCGCCATCGCCAGCCTGAGCCGCCACGCTTCCCCCTTCGCCTCTGTCAGAAAACGCGCTGTATCATGACTGCCCAGACAGTTGTACATGGCATGTCCGTTCGGGCCGGTATACTTCATCAGCATGCCGTTCAGGCGTCGGGAAAGCTCGCTCACGCCGATGCTCCCGCGGGCAAGGCAGTCGACCACCGCGTCGCGGAACAGGTAGTTCATCGCCGTGTCAAAGCCGTCCGCACCGAGCATCCCCGACGCGTCGCCCCACGTTTCGCCCAGCAGCACGGCCTGCGGGAATTCACGCTTGATCTCCTCCCGCCACCAGGCGACGGCGTGCCGGTCCAGCTCGTCCGCCACATCAAAGCGCCAGCCGTCGATTCCCGTCTCCCGCAGCCAGTAGAGCAGCACGTCGCGCACATAGGCGCGCACCTCGCCGTTGGCCCCGTTCAGCCGCGGCATGTAGGGATAATCCCCCACGCACTCGTAGCATGCCGGGTCAATTTCAATGGGAAACCGCTTTGGGTAGAACCAGGCCCGGCAGCGGCTTTCCTCTCCGTTTTTCAGCAAATCCACAAACGGGGCAAAGTGAATGCCCGAGTGGTTGAACACGCCGTCCAGGATCACGCGGATGCCCGCGTCGTGGCACCGGGCGACCAGCTCTCGCAGCATGTCCTTTGTACCGAACACCGGATCGATCTCGAAATAGTCTGTCGTCGCGTACTTGTGGTTGAAATCCCCCAGGAAGATGGGGTTCAGATACAGGCATTCCACGCCCAGCTCCGATAGATACGGGATGCGGTCGATGATGCCGCCCAGATTGCCGCCCAGAACGTTCTCCCGCGTCGGCGCGGCATTCCAGTCCTCCATGCCCGCCTGAGCAGGGCCGCGCCGGGCAAACCGGTCCGGGAAGATCTGATAATACACGCAGCCCTGCGTCCATGCAGGTACGGCGCAGATATCCGTCTCGTTGACCTGCAGCAGCTCGAAGCTGCCCGCCTCCTGCATATCCGCGAAAAGCCCCCGGGCATTGAGCCATCTCCGATTTCCCGCCTGATCCTCCAGCCAGAAGCCGTATTTGATGTAGTGCGTCTCCTCGGCAAAGACGGTTTCGCCCGTCCATTGCTGGTTCCTGCCATCGCTTAAGCCAGGCATGAGCCGGGTACGGATGAGTGTGCCCGGTTCGCTGCGCTTCCAGCACACCAGCTCGCAGGCAGCCAGATCGCCCGCCGCGGCTTCTATCCTCCATTGTATGCGATTTCGTGCAAGCGCTTGCACAAACGGGTAAAAAGAAAGGTGCCGAATGGCAGAGGCAATCATTTCTTATCCCTTCCTTTCCGACGATGCCCTGGGGACAAGCACCGTCGAGAGCATGATCTGCTGATTTCCGCTCCGGCTGTCAATCCGCTGAAACAACAGCTGCGCCGCCTGCTCCCCCAGCAGGGACGTGTCGATATCCACGATCGTGAGCGGCGGATCCGTATACTCCGCCAGCGGGTAATTGTCGAACGCCACAATGCCGATCTCCTCCGGCACGGCGAGCTTTCTCTCCTTGCAGGCCTTCAGCAGGCCAAAGGCTGCCAGGTTGTCGTTGCAGACGAACGCATCGGCGTGCGTCTCCTGCTTCAGCTCGGCGAGCGCCGCAGCATAGGCGTTTTCCACAGTGCCGTCCGTTGCGAGCACGCGCTCCTGCCCCTTGGCGATTCCCTTGAGGTAGCCGCGGACACGGCGCTTGGTGAAGCCGCGCTTCTGATAGCCGCCCAGATAGGCGATGGCGCGGTAGCCCTTTTCCATCAGGTGGCGCACAGCCATCTCCGCGCCCTGCTCGTTGTTGTTGTCCACCCAGCAGGTATCGCTGCGCAGGGTATCCGGCGTGCCCAGCACGACATAGGGAAAGTCGCCGATGGCCTCCATCATGGAGGGGCGCACCGTCGTGGGCGGGAGAATCAGCCCGTCCACCTTATGCTCCTTCATCAGGTTTTCAATTGTGCTGCCATGGCTCTGCGCGCCGTTGGCGATCATGACCTGATATCCCCTCGCCTGCGCCACCTTCTCGATGGCAAACAGGCTGCGGCTGAAGAACACGTTGCTGAACGCGTCCGCATCCCGGGCATCCACCACAACGCCAATCGCGCCGCTCAGCCCGCTGGCCAGGCTGCGCGCCAGGGAATTGGGGTGATAGTCCAGCGCCTTCATCGCGGCATACACGCGCTCCTTGGTGTCCGGCGTGATGGTTGCCTTCCCGTTGATCACGCGGGATACCGTCGAGGAATTGACCCCCGCCAGCCTTGCCACGTCATGAATGGTCACTGCCACGCCGCTCTCCTCCTCGCCTTCGTGCAACCGCTTGCATGATTGAATTATACGCCATCGTCAT
>JBJEYK010000169.1:0-5897 GCA_051886775.1 Candidatus Ventricola sp.
ATGGCAGATGCTGTTCATCGCTGTTTGAAAACTGCTTAGTAAGTAATAGCCCCCTACTGCGCCCTGCGCATCAACAGCTCAAACTGTGCCAGTGCCGCCGCAGCATTGGGATAGAGCGGGATATCCCCCAGCAGGCGAATATTCATCGCCTGCTGCTGGGTAAACAGGCTCTTGGCATAAAGCGCATCCAGCATGCGGAAATACAGCTTGCGCTCGCGCTCCAGCCAGCGGCAGGCGATCAGCAGCTCCTCGGGGTTGTAGGCCATGATGATCGTGGCCGTCGCGTCCACCAGATAGCGGATGGCCTGCGAAAGCACCTGCGCCGCCGTCCCGTCGCCGGCCTGCACCCGCGCCACCACCTCGTCCACATGCGCGCAGCGCGCGCCGGCCAGGGCATTATACTGCTTGACGATGCCGATGTCCGAGCAGTACAGCTCCAGGCAGCCGGTGTTGCCGCAGTTGCAGGGGATGCCGTCGCGGCGGACGGTTAGGTGCCCGATCTCCCCGGCCAGGCTGTTCGTCCCGCGGAAGACCGATCCGTCAATCATCATCGCCGCGCCGATGCCCTCGCAGATGGACAGGCACACCGAGCAGCGCTTCGAGCGCAGCTGCCCGGAGCGGCTCAGGTATGCGATGGCCGCGTAGACGTCCTTTTCCACGATCACGGGCAGGGCAAGCGCCTCGCTCAGGCGGCTTTCCAGCGGGAATTGCCGCCAGCCCGGCGCGCCGGAGAGCTGCATGACCATCCCGCTCTCCCGCTGCACCGGGCCGGGCACGATCACGCCCACGCCCAGGCACCGGTCGCGAGGCTGACCCGCCTCCTCCAGCAGCGCGCTCACGATCTGCGCCAGCTCGCCGGTGTAGCTCTCCGGCCCCAGCGCGTCGCAGCGCATGTCCGTCCTGCGGCAAAGCAGGCACTGCCCGCGCAGATCGTATACGCCCGCGTCCACATGATCCAGCCGCACGCTCAGCGCGGCCACCACGCCCGCACCGCCGTTGACGGCGTAGCGCATCGGGCAGCGCCCGCCGCCGGAGGCTGCCGGCCCCATCTCCACGATCAGCGCGCGCGCAAGCAGCGCCTGCACGGCATGATGCACGGTGGATACAGGCAGCCCCGTGTCGCGGCACAGCTCCGGCTTGGTGATGCCCGGCTGGCCGATGATCCCTGCCAGCACGCGCTGCGCAAAGCTGGCGCGGAAGGCTTCATCCATGCTCATTCCCCCTCGTTTGCCCAGTTCTTTTCAAACTTTTGTCGCACACGAAATAAGTGACTTCATTGTACCAGCCTGCCGCGTGCCTGTCAAGGCGCACGGCGCACCAAAACAGGAGGTGTATCGCCAGATGGAGATCCATTGTCCCGGCGCCGTCGGGCGCTTCCGCTATGCCGTGCTGGATTTCGACGGCACGCTCTCGCTGATCCGCGAGGGCTGGCAGCAGATCATGGTGCCCTATTTCGCCGACGAGCTGTGCCGCACGCCGCAGGGGCGGACCATGCCCCGGGATGCGCTGGAGCTGCGCGCGCGCGAGTTCATCACCCTGCTGACCGGCAAGCAGACCATCTACCAGTGCATCCGCCTGGCGGAGGAGATTACGCTTCTGGGCGGCACGCCGCTCGATCCCCAGGCCTACAAGGATGAATATCACCGCCGCCTGCTTGCGCGCATCGACAGCCGCCTGAAGGGCCTGGCGGACGGCTCCATCGATCCCGAGACGCTGACCGTGCCCGGCAGCTACGCGCTGCTGGAGATGCTCGCGCGCCACGGCGTCACGCCGTATCTGGCCTCCGGCACGGACGAGGTGTATGTGCTGGAGGAGGCGCGCCTGCTGGGCGTCGATCGTTTCTTCAGCCCGCACATCTACGGCGCGCAGCGCGCCTACCAGACCTTCTCCAAGAAGCTGGTGATCGAGCGGATCATCCGGGAAAACCACCTCTCCGGCGAGGAGCTGCTCGGCTTTGGCGACGGCTATGTGGAGATCGAGAACATCCGCGAGGCGGGCGGCTATGCCGTCGGCGTGGCCTCCAACGAGGCGCAGCGCTGCGGCATCGACGAGTGGAAGCGCGAACGCCTCATCCGCGCCGGCGCAAACATCATCATCCCTGACTACCGGAATATCCAGGAGCTGGAGAATCATCTGTTTCCCAAGGAGGTGCCGTAAACCATGCCGTTTGAAGCCTTTGACCGCTCCCGGCTGAAGCTGCTCCCGCTGGGCGAGCGCATCCACGACCTCGACCGCAGCATCATGAAGAGCGCTGTTGCCGACAATGGCTACCGCCATCCCACCATCGACCTGCTGGCCGACCGCATCCGCGCGGCAAAGGCGCAGGGCGCAGACGTCACCCTGATGCTCGGCGGGCATGTGATCCGCTCCGGCGTCGCCCCCGCGATGATCGCCATGATGGAGGCGGGCTACATCACCCACTTCGCCATGAACGGCGCGGCGGCCATTCACGACTTTGAGCTGGCCATGATCGGCGCGACGACCGAGAGCGTGGCCAAGTACATCTCCGAGGGGCAATTCGGCCTGTGGCAGGAGACGGGGCTGTACAACGAGGCGATCAACCAGTACGCGCCAGAGGGCTACGGCTTCGGCGAGGCGCTGGGGCGCTACATCGAGGAGAACGCCTTCCCCTATCGGGAGACCAGCCTGCTGGCCGCGTGCTATCGCCATCACGTCCCGGCCACGGTGCACGTCGGCATCGGCTGCGACATCGTGCACGAGCACCCCAACGCCGACGGGCGGCTGATCGGCGAGGCCACCTATCGCGACTTCCTGATCTACACCCGGCAGATCGAGAATCTCGAGCACGGCGTGTTCATGGACTTTGGCTCCGCCGTCATCGGCCCGGAGGTCTACCTCAAGGCGTTGGCCATGGCGCGCAACGTCGCCCATCAGGAGGGGCGCAGGATCGCGCACTTCACCACCGCCGTGTTTGACCTGCTGGAGCTGGAGGGCAAGAACGTGCATGAAGCCCCGCCCAAGTCCGACCCGCGCTACTACTTCCGCCCATGGAAGACCATCATGGCCCGCACCGTGGCCGACGGCGGCGAGAGCCACTATGTGCAGGGCACGCACCAGAACACCATCCCCGCGCTGGCCTGGCGTCTGCTGGGCGCGCAGGAAGGCGGAACCCCATGACGCGCGCCAGGCTGCTGGAGCTGCTCGCCCGGCTGGGCAGCCTGCGCATCGCCGTGGCGGGCGACCTGTTCCTGGACAGGTGGTACGAGATCGACGAGACCCTCAACGAGCCGTCGCTGGAGACCGGGCTGACGGCCCATCAGGTGGTGCGCAAGCGCTCCGCCGCCGGCGCCGCGGGCACCGTGCTCAACAACCTCAGCGGCCTGGGCGTCGGCACGCTGGAGGTCATCTCCATGGCGGGCGACGACGGCGACGGCTGGGAGCTGCAAAAGCGCCTGCACGAGCGCCGGGTGAATACGGGCGGCATCGTCACAAGCAGCCGGATCGTCACGCCCTCGTACATTAAGCCCTTGTTCCCCGCCGAGGGCAACCGGCTGGACATCAAGAACTTCCGCCCCACGCCGGAGGACGTGCAGGACGATCTGATCGCGCGCATCGAAGCGGCGCTTTCGCGCTGCGACGCGCTGGTGCTGCTCGACCAGGTCTGCGAGGCGGATACGGGCGTGCTGACCGCGCGTGTGCGCGAAGCCGTCTGCCGGATGGCCAAGGCGCATCCGGATAAGCTGGTCTACGCCGATTCCCGCGCGTTCATCCACGAGTATCACGACGTCACCATCAAGTGCAACAACCGCGAGGCCGCGCAGCTCAGCGGCTGCGGCGACGACGACGAGGCGTTCGACCCGGCGCAGGTCTTTGCCCACATGGCGCGCCTGCGTGCAAAGACCGGGCGGCCCGTCATCGTCACCTGCAACCGCCACGGCGTGGCCGTGCAGGACACGGGCGAGCCGGCGCTGGTGCCCGCCGTGCGCCAGGACGGCCCCATCGACATCTGCGGCGCGGGCGACGCCTGCACAGCCGGGCTGGTCAGCGCGCTGTGCGCCGGGGCCAGCTACCGCGAGGCCGCCTTCGTGGGCAACCTGAGCGCGGGCGTGACGGTGCGCCAGCTCGGGCAGACCGGCATGGCCACGCAGGAAAGCTTGCTGGCCCTGTACGACGAGCAGTTTGGGAGGGATTGACATGGAGCGCTGCTATCTATCCTTCGACGTGGGCGGCTCCAAGTACATCGTGGGGCTGATCACCCGCACCGGGAGGGTGCTCGGCATGCGGCGCGGCGTGTGGCAGGCGCTGACCCAGGAGGACGTGCTGAAGACGCTGCTTTGCGAGGCGCGCGCGCTGCTTTGCGAAACCGGCGCGCAGCCCGTCGCCTGCGGCGTGACCATCCCCGGCCTGGCCGATCCCGAGGCCGGGCTGTGGGTGGAGGCCACGTTTTCCGGCATCCGCGATTTCCCCATCTGCGCGCGCATCAGCGAAGCGCTGCGCCTGCCCGCCTACTGCGACAACGACGGCCAGGCCTATGCGCTGGCCGAGATGGTGTTCGGCTCCTGCCAGGGGGTGCAGGACTTTATCTACATGAACGTCTCCAACGGCATCGGCGGCGCTATCGTCTCCGGCGGCAGGCTGCTCACCGGCGCGCGCGGCAACGCGGGCGAGCCGGGGCACTGCTGCGTGGTGCCGGGCGGGCGGCTGTGCAAGTGCGGCAGCCGCGGCTGCCTGGAGATGCACGCAGCCGGCCCGGCCATCGCCCTCAACTATCAGGAGGCCGGCGGCGCGCCGGACGAGGACGGCACACCCGCCTCGGCCAAGGTCATCGCGCAGCGCGCGCGCGCCGGAGAAGCGCTGGCAAAGGAGATTTTCGTCCGCGAGGGCAAGCTGCTGGGGCGCATCCTGGCCGTGTCGATCAACCTGCTCAATCCCGCGCGGGTGGTGCTGGGCGGCGGCGTCTCGCTGGCGTACGACCTGTTCGGCCCGTCGCTGGAGCAGACCGTGCTGGAGCAGATCTATCGCGGCGCCAATCCGGATGTCGCCATCGGCCCCACGCCGCTGGGCGAGCTGGCGGGCCTGTACAGCGGCGCGGCGATTGCCGTGCTGCGCACCGAGGAACTCAGAAAGGAATGAGCGCATGTTCACCGCATACAAAAACGAGCTGATCGAGGAAATCCGCCGCGTGGACGAACAGGAGCTTGAAAAGGCCGCGCTGCTGCTGCTGGACGCCTACCACGGCGACCGTCAGGTGTTCATCATGGGCAACGGCGGCAGCGCCGGCACGGCGAACCACTTCGTCTGCGATTTTGGCAAGAACGCCGTGCAGGGCGATCGCCGCCGCTTCCGCATCCACTCGCTGTGCGACAATGTGGAGGTCATCACCGCGCTGGGCAACGACATCGCCTTTGAGGAGATCTTCGCCTTCCAGCTGGAAAACCAGATGCGCCCGGGCGACGTGCTCATCGCCGTCAGCGCCAGCGGCAACTCGCCGGATCTCGTGCGCGCGTGCGACTACGCCAAGTCGCTGGGCGGGCACATCATCGCGCTCTCCGGCTTCGGCGGCGGGAAAATCTGCGACGGCGCCGAGGTGCGGCTGGTCACGGATATGCGCAGCTACGAGCGCATCGAGGATCTGCACCTGATGCTGCTGCACATGCTGGTGTGCTGGTTCAAGGCAAATCAGGACAGGCTGTGACATAATTCTCATACTGGTTTGCGTCCAAACCATTGCTTTTTATCGCCGCGCTTGAGACGAATGAGCCTTCCCCAGAGGGGAAGGTGGCCGAGCGGAGCGAGGTCGGATGAGGTCGTTTGTTCCCTGCCGCTTTCCTGCCCGCCACTGCGTTTCGCAAATACCGTCGTTCTCTCGCTCATGGCACGCAAAAAGGAGAGCCTCTTTCGAAGCTCTCCTCTTTTGTTGCGTTGTCGCGCGTATC
>JBJEYK010000170.1:0-5842 GCA_051886775.1 Candidatus Ventricola sp.
CAGGTCGGCAATCATCTGCAGGCCGTCGTGCACGGTCCTGTGGCAGTAGATATGCAGCTCGCCCTCGTACGTCCCCGCCTTCATCATCGTCATCACCTTGCGCAGCACCCAGACAGCGCCGTTGAGATGGTCCGGATGGGCATGGGTGATGAAGAAGTCGTGCACCGTCTCAAAGCCAAGCTGTGCGTCCTCCATCTGGCGCAGGATGCCGTTGCCGCCGCCGGCGTCCACCAGCAGCGTGCCCCGGTCGTTGGTGATGGCAAAGCAGGTATTGTAGCAGCGGGTCGCCAGCGCGTAGCCCGTGCCCAGCACGGTGAGTTTTTCCATGATCTTCCTCCTTGGCAGCATATCATATGGCTTGATTATACGCTATCCTGCGGAAGAAGGCAAGCGGCCTGGCCGCATCTAAAAAAGAACCGGAGGATCTCTCCTCCGGCCCGGTCTGTATGGGGATTACTGGATGTCGATGTAGTTGCGCTCCTCCACCTTGGGCTGCTCCACCTTCTTGGGAATCTGCAGCTTGAGCACGCCGTCCTCATATGCGGCGCTGACATCCTGGCGCTGTACATGGTCGCCGACGTAGAACGTGCGCTGGCAGGTGCCCATGAAGCGCTCGCTGCGCACCACGCGGCCCTGGCTGTCGCTCTGGGTGTTGTCGCTGTGGCGCTCGGCCTTGATGGTCAGGTAGCCGTCCTTCAGCTCCGCCTTGATGTCCTCCTTGCGGTAGCCGGCCAACTCCATGTCCAGCTCGTAGTGGTCGGCGAACTCCTTCACGTCGCAGCTCATCATGCCGTTGCCCTGCGCAGCGCGGGTATTCGTCGTCGGGAACATGTCGTCAAACATATCGGAAAAAACATTGGACAGCAACATAGGTCATTCCTCCATTTCCATCTCTCCCGCTCGGGGAGCCATTCGCTTTTCAGGATAAACGGTATCGGGAGGCTTCATTCATCGAAGCTCTGTTCCGTTTACGCGCATATCTTACCACGGGTTATCAGCACTGTCAAGCATTGAGTGCTAAATTGTTTCTTTCATATAAGTTTCTATTTTTCTCATGTATTGCGTCGTTTTTATTTTATGCTTCATTGCAATCTGTGGATAATTCGCCTCATTTTTGTCCCAATTGGTCAAAGTTAGTCAGATATCTTCGTCGATTCTTCTCCTGAAAATCAAAAAAATCCCTCCGATTGCTCGGAGGGACTTGCGCACAGGGGAGTTTAGCCCTTGACCGCGCCGGCCGTCACGCCGTCCATGAACTGGCTCTGCGCCAGGAAGAACACGACGAGGCTCGGCAGGATAGAGATCAGGGAGACCGCCATCACGCGGTTCCAGGCGAAGCCGGTGTCGGCGTCCATGCTCATGCGCACGAACAGCGTCGCCGGATAGCGCGCCGGGGAGTTGACGTAAAGCAGCGGGCCCATGAAGTCGTTGCTCGACCACATGAACTGGAACAGACCCGCGGACACCATCGCCGGCCAGAGCATCGGCACCAGCACGAGCACCAGCGTCTGCATGATGTTGCAGCCGTCGATCTTCGCGGCCTCGTCCAGCTCGCGCGGGATGTTGCGCATGAACTGGATGAGCATGTAGACGAAGTACGTCTCCTGCGCGAAGAGCGTGGGCACGATCAGTGCGAGGTAGTACGGCGAGTCCACCCAGCCGAACTTGCGGTACATCAGGAACTGCGGGATGTTCAGCACGACCTGCGGCAGGAACAGCGTGGCCATCAGCAGCGCGAAGAGCACGTTGCGCCCGCGGAAGCGGAAGCGGCCAAAGCCGTAGGCGGTGATCGTGGAGGAGATGACCGTGAAGATCACCTTCGGGATCACGTACTTGTAGGTGTTGATCATGGCGCTCCAGATGTTGATATCGCCGCCGTAATTGTTCATCGCGGCGCGATAGCCCTCCAGCGTCGGCTGGCTGGGGATCAGGCTGAGCGTGGAGAAGATCTCGTTGTTGCCCTTGAACGTGGCGCTGACCATCCACAGCAGCGGATAGACCATGAACACGCCCACGCCGATGAGGATGACATAGCGCACGGTGGTGCTCATGACATGCTGCGTCTTGAGGCCGACGCGCTTGTGAATGGTGAAGTAGGCGACGATGAACAGGATCAGGCCGCCGGCGATCAGCAGCAGGTTCTGATACTGAGAAAGCGCCGCCGCCAGGCCGGTCGCCTCGGCAGGGACCGTGCCGCCGTAGAAGCCCAGGCCCAGCAGCACGATGGACAGGGCAAGGAAAATGATGCTGACAACACTCATCGCTTAGCCCCTCCCATCGTCGTCGGAATAGTAGACCCACTTCTTCTGGCTGGTGAAGGCGATGATCGTGAAGATGGTGGTGATCACGAACATGACCCAAGCCATGGCCGAGGACATGCCGACCTTGTAATCCTTGAACGCGGAGTTGTACACGATCAGGGAGATCAGCGTGGTGGCGTTGCGCGGGCCGCCGTTGGTGATGATGTACGGGCCGTTGAACTCCTGGAAGGCCTGCACAAGCTGCGTCACCAGGTTGTAGAAGATGACCGGGGAGATCAGCGGGATCGTAATGGAGATGAACTGACGGGCCTTGGTCGCGCCATCGATGGACGCCGCCTCATACAGATCCTCCGGCACGCCCTTGAGCGCCGCCAGGAACAGCACCATCGCGCTGCCGAACTGCCACACGCGCAGCAGGCAGATGATGAACAGCGCCCAGTTGCGGTCGGCCAGGAAGTTGATCGACTCGAAGCCCAGCATCGCCAGGATGGTGTTGATCACGCCGTCGTTCTTGAACAGCGCCTTCCACAGCACGGCGATGGCCACGGAGCCGCCCAGGATGGACGGAACGTAGTACGCGGTACGGAACAGGCCGACGCCCTTGATCTTGAAGTTCAGGATGTAGGCGATGAACAGCGCGAAGATCAGCTTGAGCGGCACCGTCATGAACGCGTACATGAACGTGACCTGCAGCGCCTTGACATTCTTGGACTTGGTGAAAGCGTCGACGTAGTTCTGCAGGCCGACGAAATGCTGCGCGCCCTTGAACAGGTCGTAGTCGGTGAAGCTGTACACGAGCGAGGAAAGGAACGGATACAGCTTAAAGATGCAGAAACCGATCAGCCAGGGCAGGATCAGGAAAAAGCCCATGTAGCCCTGCTCCAGCTTGCTGAAGCCACGGCGGCGGCGCAGATCCGTTCTGGTTGCGGAAGATCCGTTGGTCATCGGAGTCCCCCCTCCTATCAAAATGATTGCTCAACCCAAAGCCGGAGCGACCGAAGGAATCCGGCCGCTCCGGCGATCGGGCAATGTCAGGCTCAGTCGGCCTCGAGCACCTCGGTGATGCCCTCGGCCAGCACCTCGGCAGCCTCCTCGACGTCATAGTCGCCATAGGACAGGCCGTCCATCACGTCGTAGTACACGCCGTCGGAGTTCTTGAGCGCAGCGGCCTCGAACTTGGGATCCAGCGCGTTCTTGCACCAGGCCATGACCTTGGCGTTGGCCTCGGCCACCTTCTCGTTGAGCAGGCCCTCGGCGGTGCACAGCGCGTTCGCCTTGGCGGAGAGCGGCGTGCCGCGCTGGCTGTTGAGCAGGCGGATGCCCTCATCCTCGTTGAGCAGGAACTGGATCAGCTTTGCGGCGGCCTGCTTGTCCGCGGCGGAGTTGGCGATGCACAGGGCCATGGAGACCTTGGTGAAGCCGCCGTGATACGGGCCCATGTCCTCGAAGTAGTCGCCCACGATGAACTCCTGGCCCTCGTTGAGCGCCTTCTCAAACTTGGACGCGGAGGAATCCCACTCCCAGATGCCGGCGTACTTGCCTTCCATCCACTTGGGGTTCTTGTCCAGGCTGTCGGCGCCGTCGCCCAGCAGGGTCTCGGCGGACGGGATGACGTGCGCGTCCTCCAGGCCCTGGATGAACGCGAGGCCCTCGGCGATCTCGTCGACGGTGTAGTTGAGCTGATTGTCCACAACCCAGTCCTTGCCGTACTGGCTCTCGAGGTAGTGCACCATCAGGATCATCTTGTCATACGGTCCGAGCGCCAGTGGATAGCAGTCGCTGCCCAGCTTCTCGGCGAAGATGGGGCCGGCGGCCATCAGGTCCGCCAGGGACTTGGGCACATCCAGGCCAGCCTTCTCGAAGGCGGTCTTGTTCCAGTAGAAGATGCGGCCGGTCATGGACACCGGCACGGCCAGCAGCTCGCCGTTCACGGTGCACTGCGCGAGCGCGCCCTCGTCGAACTGGGTCAGGTCGATGATGTCGGCAACCTGGTTGATGTCGTAGAACTTGCTCTTGCCCTCGCCGTCGACGAAGGAGAAGATCCAGTTCCAGTTGACCTGGTTGACGTCGAACGCGGAGTCAGACGCGAAGTACTGGCTCATCTTGTCCTCCCAGCCGGACCAGGCGGAATAGGTGTTGGTCACCTGAATGCCGGTGGCGGCGGTGAACGCCTCGACAGCCTTCTGAGTAGCCTCGTGGCGGGCGTCGCCGCCCCACCAGGAGAAGGTCAGGCCCTCAGCCATCGCGCCGACAGCGGCGACGGCCATCACGAGAGCCAGCAGACACGCGATAAACTTCTTCATGGAATCGCACTCCTTTTTGATTATTGCCGGTTGCCCGGCGCGAAGGGACACGCCTGTCCCCTGCTTTTGAGATTTTTGTGGCGAGCAACTGCTCAGTTCGTACAGGTTCATTATAGTTTTTTGTGCCTTCTATGTCAAGTGCATAAAATCCAATTCAAAAACCTATGCAGAACTTTGTGAGGTTAAGCGATTAACCCGTGCCGCTTTTTCACACGCCCACACAGGCGCAGCTCATCAGGAAGGGCGCGGTGCCCTTCGTATCGCCGGAGCAGACCGTCTCGCCCACATAATACTCGTAGCTGCCGCTGCGGTAGGGCGTGCCGCCCAGGCCGGCCACCTTGCAGATGCGCTCAAGCTCCGGGTAGCCGTCCGCCGCGGTGACGACGCTTTTCTGCCACAGGGCGTCCATGCTCTCGCGGGCGACAGCCATGGCCTTGTCACAGGCCAGGCCCATCTGATGCGCCGCCGCCAGGCCGTAGATGAACATCGCCGAGCAGGAGGATTCCGCGTAGTTCTCCTCGCTGGGCGGGCAGTCCATCACCTGATGCCAGAGCTTGTCCTCGCCGCGCGCGTCAACGACGGCGTGCAGCAGGCTGTCCAGCTGCGCGGCCAGGCGCGCGTAGCCCGGGTGCTCCTTGGGCAGGCTCATCAGCACGTCGACGTGCGCCATCACGAACCAGCCCATCGCGCGGCCCCAGACGTGCGGGGACAGGCCGGTCTGCGGGTCGGCCCAGGGCTGGGCGCAGGCGCTGTCCCAGGCGTGGGCGTGCAGTCCGCTTGCCAGCCGGGTCTTGTCGTAAATCAGCGTCATCTGGCGCACGGCCTCGTCCGCCCACTGCGGCGCGTCAAACGCGGCGGCGTATTCCGCCATGAACGGGCTGGCCATGTAGATGCCGTCCAGCCACATCTGATTCGGATAGATGTCCTTGTGCCAGAAGCCGCCCTCCTTCGTGCGGGGCTGCTCCTCCAGCTGGGCGATCAGGCGGCGGCAGGCGGCGGCGTACTTCTCCTCGCCCGTGGCACGGTACATGCGAATCGCCGTGCGGCCCATGCAGATCATGTCGATGTTGTGCTTCTTCGGCTCGTAGGTGAGGATCTCGCCCTCGGGCGTGACGTACTTGTCCACGTTCTGCTTCGCCGCGTCGAAGAAGCGCTTGTCGCCCGTCTTCTCGTACACGTCCACCCACGCCTTGGTGATGATGCCGCGCTCATAGCACCAGTGGTAGTCGTACTCCTGCTCGCGCGCGAGCGTGCCCTCGCCCGCCCAGATGGTCTTCT
>JBJEYK010000171.1:0-5780 GCA_051886775.1 Candidatus Ventricola sp.
GCGCCGCCGCAGCCGTCGCGGCCCGTGCGGCCGCCCAGCAGCATCACGACGTCGCCCGGCGCGGGCTGCGCGCGGCGGACGTGGTCGCGCGGGGTCGCGGCGATGACCGCGCCCAGCTCCAGGCGCTTGGCCACAAAGCCCGGATGATAGTATTCCTGCACCTTGCCCGCGGCCAGGCCGATCTGGTTGCCGTAGCTGGAGTAGCCCTGCGCAGCGGTGGTGGTGATGCGGCGCTGGGGCAGCTTGCCCTTTCGCGTGCGGCTGTATGGCACGCGCGGGTCGCCGGAGCCGGTGATGCGCATCGCCTGATAGACGTAGCTGCGGCCGGAGAGCGGGTCGCGGATCGCGCCGCCCAGGCAGGTGGCCGCGCCGCCGAAGCCCTCGATCTCCGTCGGGTGATTGTGCGTTTCGTTCTTGAACATGATGAGCCACGGCTCCTCGCGGCCATCCACGTTCGCGCTCACGACGATCGAGCAGGCGTTGATCTCGTCGGAGGCGTCCAGATCGTCCAGCTTGCCCAGCCGGCGCAGCGCCTTCGCGCCGAGCGTGGCCATGTCCATCAGCGACACGTTCTTCTCGCGCTCGCCGTAGACGTCGCGGCGGGTGTCGATGTACAGCGCGTACGCCGCGCGGATCGGCTCGGCCAGCGCGCCCTGATCGAAGTCGATCTCGTCGATGGCGGTCAGGAAGGTGGTGTGGCGGCAGTGATCCGACCAGTAGGTGTCGATCGCGCGCAGCTCGGTGAGGGTCGGGTCGCGGTGCTCGGTGTCGCGGAAGTAGTCGCGGCAGAAGCACAGATCCTCCGCGCTCATCGCCATGCCCATGCTGGAAACCATCTGCTCCAGCGCGCGCTCGTCCATCGCGGTGAAGCCCTCGATCACCGCCACATCCGCCGGCGCATCGGCGTGCATGGCCAGCGTCTCAGGCTTGTCCATGGAGGCGCGCCGGGCCTCGACCGGGTTGATCAGGTGCGCTGCGATGGCATCCATCATCTCGCCCGTCACGTCGCCCTCGATCGCGTACACCTTCGCACAGGCGACCTTCGGGCGGGCCTGCTCCGGGCTGAGCAGCTGCAGGCACTGGCTGGCGCTGTCGGCGCGCTGGTCGTACTGGCCCGGCAGGTATTCCACCGCCAGCACTCGCGCGTCCATCGGCGGCAGCGTCTCGTCGTAAAGCCAATCGGCGTTCGGCTCGGAGAAGATGATGCCCTTCGCGCTCTCCAGCGCCTCGTCCGTCAGTCCCTCCACGTCATAACGCTGGAACACGCGCACGCGCTCAATCGCCCGTGTGCCCAGCACCTCGCACAGCTCCCTGCACAGCTGCTGCGCCGCCACGTCATAGCCCGGGCGCTTTTCCGCATAGATTCTTTTCACCTGGCTCACGATACTCCTCCTCGGCATGGTCGCGGCATGGGCCGCGGTTTCGTTAACATCCGCATTATAGCATCAAAAAACCGCCTTGACAATCGCATCGGCGGCGATTCGTGCCGCAAACGGGAATTTTCATCGACATGCACGGCCAATTATTCGCCTTATGACGAACATTGACAATCGGCGCTCCGTTCGTTATCATATACAATCATGATGGTGTGCCGCCACAGACGGCGCATCAAACCTGCGGAAGGGAGGCCGGACGATGAGCGCCTTTTCCCTGCGCGCCGCGGCGCTGCTGTGCATGCTAATCGACCACGCCGGTCTGGCGCTCTTCCCCGCCGTGAGCGCGTTCCGCTGCGTCGGCCGGCTGGCCTTCCCGCTGTACTGCTTCCTGCTGGCGCAGGGCTATCTGCACACGCGCAGTGTGCGCGCCTATGCCCGCCGCCTGCTGCTGGCGGCGCTGCTCTCGGAGATCCCCTTCGACCTGCTGATCTTCGGCCGCCTCTCCTGCTCGCTGGAGCAGAACGCGCTGTTCTCCCTGCTGCTGGCGCTGATGGCGCTCTATGCAGCCGACACGCTGCGCCATCACCTGCCCGCCGCATGCCTGGCCGTGGGCCTTTTGTGCCTGGCCGCAATGGCCGCGCACGTCAGCTTCGGCTGGCTGGGCATCGCGCTGTGCCTGTGCGCGCGCTGTGCGCAGGGCAGCCGCCTGCGCCTTGCGCTGGGCACGGGCGCGCTGCTTGTGCTGTACACGCTGAGCCTGCTGCTCTCCGGCGTGGAGTCCGGCTGGGTGCTCACGTCGCTGTGGGCGCTGGCCGCGATTCCGCTGCTGCTGCTGTACAACGGAAGGCGCGGCGTACGCGCGCCCGCGCTCACCCTCCTCTTCTATGCAGCCTATCCGCTGCACCTGGCCGCGCTGGCCGTGCTGCGCGCAATGCGCCTGGTGCCGCCGTACTTTCTGAGCTAAGCGACGCAGGGATGCGACAGCAGGCTTGCATCGCCAGCTTGTCGGCATGCTAATGGGGCTGATCCCGCTATCGGATCAGCCCCATGCTTTTATGCTTGTGTTTCTGCCCAGTCGATCCCCTTGCGCCACTTGCCCCGGCGATAGAAGACCACCGTCAGCAGCGCGCCCATCAGCCAGGAAATCAGCAGCGAGATGAAGATACAGTCCGGCGTGCCGCCCGGCTGCGCCTCGCTGCGCGTCAGATAGGCGATGCCATAGGCGAGCGGCACGCGGATGGCGATCGTCGTCACCAGGGAGATCCACATCGGCGTCATCGTGTCGCCCGCGCCGCGCATCACGCCGGACAGGCTCTGCGTCACAGCCATCGCCACATACCCGGCGGACAGAATGCGCATCATGTGCACGCCCAGGCGAACGACCTCCTCCGTCGGGGTGAACAGCCGCATCAGCCCCTCGCCGAAGATCAGGATGCACGCCACCAGCGCCACCGAGATCATCAGCCCCGCAGCCAGCCCCTCGCGCACGCCCTCGTGCACGCGATCCAGCCTGCGCGCGCCCACATTCTGCCCGACAAACGTCGTCATCGCCATGCCGAAGGTGAAGTTGGGCATCATGGCGAAGCCGTCCACACGCATGACCACAATCGCGCACGCGATGACGCTCGTGCCGAAGGAGTTGGTCAGCGCCTGCACGATGATGCCCGCCATGGAGAAAATCGCCTGCGTCAGCCCGGAGGGCAGCCCCAGCCGGATCGTGCGCAGGGTGATCTGCCTGTCGGGGACGAGCGATTTCCGCGTGACGGTGAGCGTGCCGCGCATGTGCGTCAGCCGCCACAGGCACAGCACCGCCGAGACGCCCTGCGCCAGCACCGTCGCCAGCGCCACGCCCAGCGCCGCCAGATGAAACCACACCACAAACGCCAGATCCAGCACGATGTTGAGCAGGCAGGCGACGATCAGGAACAGCAGCGGCGAAACCGAGTCGCCCAGCCCGCGCAGGATGCCGGAGACGATGTTGTAATACGCGCTGCCGATGATGCCCAGCGCAATCACCGTCAGATAGTCCACCGCCATGCCCAGCACGTCCGGCGGCGTGTCCAGCAGCGTCATCAGCGGGCGGACGACCAGCGGCCCCACGGCCATGATGATCAGGCTGGCCAGGAAGGTCAGCGTCAGGCAGGTGCCCACGGTCCTCTCCAGATCCGGAGTGTTGTGCGCGCCGAAATACTGCGACACCAGAATGCCCGCGCCGGTGGAAATGCCCATGAACAGCAGCAGCAGCAGGTTGAGGATCGGGCCGCTCGCGCCCACGGCAGCCAGCGCGCTGTCGCCCACAAACTGCCCGACAATGATCGAATCCACCGTGTTGTACAGCTGCTGCGCCAGATTGCCGATGAGCAGCGGCGTGGCAAAGGCCACCAGGTTGACCAGCGGCCTGCCCGTCGTCATATCCTGCACGCCGCCGAACCTTCGCTTTATCCCCTGCATGCGCGCCCCTTTCCCGGCTCCAAGTCCGTCGTCTCTTGTATGTCCTCCATTGTATCACCTTTGCAGCCGTCTGGCAACCGCCGCAGGCGATCGGACGGAGCAGGGCGTGCCGGGGGAATGCATCCTGCCGTCAATCTGAAACGCGCCCCGCGTGCTAAACGCGGAGCGCATGACGATATGAAATCAGGCGTTGTAAATGCTCTCGTCGAGCTTGCCCTCGCTCTTGGCCACGGCCATGGCCGCCACGGAGTCGCCCACGCAGTTGAGGCTGGTCACCAGCATCTCGATCGGGCGGTTGATCGCCAGGATCAGCGTGTAGCCCATCATCGCCGCCTCGCCGGTGAAGCCCATGCCGGAGAGGATCGTGAACAGGATGACCGCGCCCGCGCCGGGAGCCGCCGGCGTGCCGACGCTGGCGATGAGCGCCAGCACCATGATCACCACCAGCGAGCCGACCGACACCGTGTAGCCGCCCACGCCGGCCAGGAACAGCGTCGCGATGACCTGCATGATCGCCGTGCCGTCCATATTGATCGTCATGCCCAGCGGCAGGACGAAGGAGGCCACCTGCTTGTCCACGCCCAGCTCACGGATATTGGTCTCCACGTTCAGCGGCAGCGTGGCCGCACTGGAGCTGGTGGAGAAGCCGAAGACGATGACCTTGAAGATCTTGCGGATGTAGGTGATCGGGTTGACCTTCGTGGAGATCGCCAGGATCAGCGGATAGCCCACGAACAGGTACGCAAGCAGCAGCGCGACCGTCAGCACCACATACGCCATCGCCGGGCGCAGGTAGTTGATGCCGTAGGTGGCAAAGGTGCGGCTGAGCAGCATAAAGATCGCCGCCGGGCCGAAGTGCTCCACCACGAAGTTGAGGAACACCACGACGATCTCGCTGATCTCCTTGCACAGGCGGTTGATGGTGCAGTCCTCACCGTAGCCGAGCTTGTTGAGGCTCAGGCCGGTGACGATCGCCAGGAAGATCAGCGCCAGCACGCCGTTGTTGACGCTGAAGGTTGCGCCAATGTTGCTGGGGATGACGCCCAGCAGCACGTTCAGCGGGTTGCCGCCGACCGAGCCGGAGGACGCCGCCACGCCGTCCAGCGTGATATTGAACAGCCCCGCGCCGTAGCACGTCAGGCCGACCGCCCCGGCCAGCACCAGCGCGATGGCGCTGGTCATCAGGAACCAGAAGAACGTCTTCGCGGACATGCGGCCCAGCATCGCGGCGTCGCGGATGGTGCCAATAGCCAGCACGATGGAGGTGAACACCATCGGCACGATGACCATCTGCAGGCTCTTGACAAAGAGCTGGCCGCAGATGTAGAAGATTCCGACGGCCTTTTCCGCGCCGCTGGCGGTGATGTCCTGGAAGAGCCAGCGGTTGATGGTCTGCCACGCGGCGGAATCGGCGCCCAGGCGCTCACGCACCAGCATGAACACCAGACCGGCCGCAATTCCGGCGACCATCGCGATCAGCATGTTGACTGCAAGACGACTGCTTTTGTTCTTCATGTTGATTCCCTCCTATGAAATTGCCCAAATTGCCGATATTATACCAGCCGATGCGCCGTTTGACAAGGGGGCAAACGCAGAAAAAGGCGCGTAATCCGCACCTTTTCTCAATATTTCCATTTTTTGTTCGGTTATCGAACCAGGAAGTACACCGCTACCGCTGCGCCCAGCGCAATGCGGTACCAGCCGAAGGCCGTGAAGCTGTGATCCTTGATGTAGCCGATGAACGTCTTGATCGCCACGACCGACACAGCAAACGCCGTCACACAGCCCACCAGCAGCACCAGCAGCTCCGCACCGGTGAAGCCCAGGCCAAACTTGAGCACCTTGATCAGGCTGGCGCCAGCCATGGTCGGGATCGCCAGATAGAAGCTGAACTCCGCCGCCGCCGCGCGGGAGCAGCCCATGAGCATGCCGCCCAGGATCGTCGCGCCGGAG
>JBJEYK010000172.1:0-5741 GCA_051886775.1 Candidatus Ventricola sp.
TCGATGAACACGATGCACGGCGCCTTCTCGCCCGCCTGCTTGAACAGGTCGCGCACGCGCGCCGCGCCCATGCCCACGAACATCTCCACGAACTCCGAGCCGGAGATGGAGAAGAACGGCACCTTCGCCTCGCCCGCGACGGCCTTGGCCAGCAGCGTCTTGCCGGTGCCGGGAGGGCCGACGAGCAGCGCGCCCTTGGGCAGCTTCGCGCCGATGTCGCGGTACTTCTGCGGGTCGTGCAGGAAATCGACGATCTCCTTGAGGGCGTCCTTGGCCTCGTCCTCGCCGGCCACGTCGTCAAACGTCTTGCCGGTCTGCGCCTCGACGTAGATCTTGGCGTTGGACTTGCCAAACGTCATGGAATTGCCGCCCATCTGCTTGCTCATCCGGCGGAACATCAGCGAGCCGATGGCGTAGAAGATCACCAGCGGCAGCACCCAGCTGAGCAGGAATTCGATGATCGGGCTCATCTGCTCGGGCACCACCTGCCCGAAGGTCACGCCCGCGTCGAGCAGGCGGTCGACAATCTTGTCGTCGCTGGGGACGCGGTTGGTGATGTAATAGGTGGCCTTGCCGTCCTCGGCCTTCTCCTTCGGCTCGAAGGAGATCTGGGTATCGTTGATCTCCACCGCGGCGACCTGACCCGATTCGAGCATGGAGAGGAATTCGGAATACTCCACCTGCTTGACGCTGATTCGCTCAATGCGCGGGAAGAGCAGCGCGTTGAGCAGCATGACCACCACCAGCGAGATGATGTAGTAGACGATCAGCGGCTTTTTGGAATTCTTTTTTTCGTGCATATGCAATCCTTTCCCGGAGAATGTCATCCGTTTTAATCTGGCACAAGCATACGCCAATGATACGGAAAAGTCAATGACAAGACGCCGAATCATACAATTCGCGCGACAAAATGTCCGCAGCGGGGGCAAAGGAAAAACGGAGACCACCCTTCGGCAGTCTCCGTCGTATGCGATAGAATTACTCGGCGTCCGGGGTATCCAGGCCGTCGTCGAAGTCCAGGCCCTGCACCTCGGCGTTGTAGTCGACCTCCTCGGTCAGCGCCTCGCGGATGGACAGGCTGATGCGCTTGGCCTCGGTGTCCACCTTGAGCACCTTGACGCGCACGGTCTGGCCGACCTGCACGGCGTCCTCCACCTTCGCAATGCGCTTGAGCGCGCACTGGGAGATGTGCACCAGGCCGTCCAGGCCCGGCTCCAGCTCGACGAACGCGCCGAACGTGGTGATGCGCACGACCTTGCCCTCGACGATGGAGTCGACCGGGTACTTCTCCTCGGCGACCTCCCACGGCTGGGGCTGCAGCGCCTTCAGGCTCAGCTGGATGCGCTCCTTCTCCTTGTCCACGCCGATGATCTTCACCTGGACCTCCTGGCCCGGGGTCACGATCTCGGACGGATGCTTCACGCGATGCCAGGCCAGATCGGTCACATGGATGAGGCCATCCACGCCGCCGATGTCCACGAAGGCGCCGAAGTCAGTCAGGCGGCGGACGATGCCGGTGACGACCTGATCCTTCTCGATCTTCTCCCAGGCCTTCTTCTTCTCGTCGAGCAGATACGCCTTGCGGCTGGCGACGATGCGCTTCTTGGCCTTGTCGACCTCGATGATCTTGACGGTCATCGTCTTGCCGACGAACTCGCCGATGTTCTCGACGAAGCGGCGGGACAGGTGGGAAGCCGGGATGAACGCACGGACGCCCATCACATCAGCAATCAGGCCGCCATTGACGGCCTCACGGCCGGTGGCTTCGACGCAGGCGCCGGTGTCATACTCGGCAACGAGCTTCTCCCAGTTCTTGGTGGCCATGACCTTGCGCTCGGACAGGAGCACATAGCCTTCGCCATCGTTCAGCTTGACGACTTCGGCCTCGATCTCATCGTCGACCTTGCAGTCGGTGGTGACCAGATCGTTCTTCTTGATGTAGCCATCAGCCTTGCCGGGGATGCTCACGACAACACCATCATCGCTCACCTGGGCGACGACGCCTTTGACAACCTGACCGGGGCGGAACTTGATCATCGTCTCCTCGAGCATCGCGGCAAAGTCCTCGCTGCCTTCGGAAACCAGATTCTTTTCCATGTCGTTCATACGGGTACTACCTCCTCAAGTATCTCTGCCGGGCTGGAGGCCCGGATATGATACATATTATTGAATCACGGCGGGGGCGCCGCCGGGATACACGAGATTCATTTGCCGGCCTCATGCGCCGGACTCGATGCGCGCGCGCACCTGCTCAAGCAGCCACTGGGGCGTGGATGCGCCTGCCGTGATGGCCACGCGGTCGCCCGCGCGGATCTGATCCATAGGCACGTCGCCGGGCGTTTCCACCTGGAACGCGCGCGTGCAGCGCAGGCGGCAGGTCTCCAGCAGCTTCTGCGTATTGGAGCTGTTGCGCCCGCCCACGACGATCATCACGTCCGCCTCGTGCGAGAGGCGCTCCGCCTCCTGCTGGCGCTGGCTGGTCGCCGCGCAGATCGTCATGCGCACGGTGAGCTCGCTCACGCGGCTGCGGATGACAGAGAGCACCTCCTCAAAGCGATCGCGGCGGAGGGTGGTCTGCGCGACCACGAGCGCGCGCTGCGGCAGCGCGGCCTGCTGTGCGGCCTGGCAGTCGGGCAGGATGAACACCTCGCCGCCGGCCCAGCCCGCGATGCCGACGACCTCCGGGTGATCCGCCTCGCCGACGATGATCACCGCGTCGCCATGCTCGCTGTATGCGCGCACAAGCTGATGGATGTGCGAGACGTGCGGGCAGGTGCAGTCGATCACCTCGATGCCGCGCGCCCTGCACGTGTCGTAGACCTGCGGGGTCACGCCGTGGGAGCGGATGATCACCGTCTGCCCGGGCTGCACCTCGTCCAGGGAATCCACGCTGCGCACGCCCGCCTCTGCCAGCCGGGCGACCTCCTGTGGGTTGTGGATGAGCGGCCCCAGCGTCACGCAGGGCAGCTGCTCCTTTGCGCATTCGAACGCCTTGTCCACCGCGCGGCGGACGCCGAAGCAGAAGCCGGCGTGCTCTCCGATTGTGATTTCCATAGCCACCTGTCCTCGGGCAAAACGCGAACAGGCCTGCGTACAGGCCCAGTGCTCCTATAACCCATCTTTATCAATTCTGGGCGTCTTCGCGTTTTCCTGCCGGGAAATTCTTGTTTTTCAAAAAAATTTTGGTTTTGTCTGCGGGCGCTCAAGCGTCGGCCCCATCCTGCGGCGCGGGCAGCGATCTGCCGCCGCTCAGCTGGGCGAATTCCGCCGTGATCCGGCCCGTAAGCGCCTCGCAGGCATCCTTGTTCACGCGGCCGCCGCGCAGCCCCTCCATGTCCACCGGCTTGCCCACGCGCACCACGATCCGGTGAAAGGGCTTGTAGCGGCCATCGATGTACACCGGCACCACGTCGCACCCGCTGCGCAGCGCCAGCAGCGACGCGCCGCCCAGCAGCGGCAGCATGTGCCCGGTCCTCGAGCGCGTGCCCTCCGGGAAGATGCCCAGCGTATCGCCGTCCTTGAGGATGTTCAGCGCCGTGCGCACTGCGGCCATGTCGATGTTGCCGCGGTCAACCGGGAAGCCGTGCACCTTCGTAAACGCCCAGCCCAGCAGCCGGTTGTTCCACAGCTCCTTCTTGCCCATGAAGTGAATCTCCCGCTCCGGCACGCACAGCGCCAGCGTCAGCGGGTCGAGCAGGCACTGGTGGTTGCCCATCAGCACGCAGTTGCGCCCCTTGGGGATGTTCTCGCGCCCCTCGATGCGCATGAAGAACAGCAGCTTGGCCACAATCGCATACAGGCACACGATAAACGTGTACAGGAACGTCCGCTTCGGCCTGCTCGCCGGCTGCTGCGCGTTATTGCTTTCCATAGACATCCTCCACCCTCCTGACAATTGCGTCCACTACCTCGTCCGCCGTCATGTCGGTGGAATCGAGCAGCACGGCGTCCTCCGCCTGGCGCAGCGGATCGGTCTTGCGGTTCATGTCCTGCGCGTCGCGCGCGTTCAGCTCGCGCAGCACCTGCTCGTAGGGCGTCGCATCGCCCTTTTCCATCTGCTGCACATAGCGCCTGCGCGCGCGCTCCTCCGCCGTAGCGGTCAAAAAGATCTTGACCGGCGCGTCCGCCAGCACCACCGTGCCGATATCGCGCCCGTCGATGAGCATATCCGTCCGGCGCGCCATCTCCTGCTGGGCGCGCACCATGCGCCTGCGCACCGCCGGCCAACGCGACACCGCGCTGGCCGCCGCGGAAACCTCGCCCGTGCGGATCAGCTCGCTGACGTCCTCGCCAAAGAGCAGCGTGCGCTGCGCGCCGCCCTCATAGCGCACCTGCACGTCAACGCCCTCCGCCAGCGCGGTCATGGCCGTCTCGTCGGCCATATCTGCGCCGGTGCGCAGCGCGTGCAGCCCCACGGCGCGGTACATCGCGCCCGTATCCAGATGCAGAATGTTCAGCCTGGCGGCCACCCGGTCGGCAATCGAGGATTTTCCCGCGCCCACCGGCCCGTCAATGGCAATATTCATCGGCATACTTGTCCCTCCAGGGCGGCATAGCATCCGCCGTTTTTCCATACAGTGTATTATACGCTATGGCGCGTCCTTTGTTCAAGCCCCCGCCTTCATTTGGGCAGGATTCTCCACCTTCGGCTCTGTTTTGCGCCTGCATTCCCGCGTTCACTCCACTGCAAAGCCAAATCCGCCTTCTTTTCGCGCTCTTTACCCCATCCGATTCTTGTGCTATAATCAGGAGAGAGCGATTTTCTCCCCGCTGAAGGAGGTCATGTGCATGTATTCGTTTCAGGCTCATTCCAATCGCAAGAAAAACCGGCAGCTGATCCGGCTGCTGTCCATCATCATCTTCCTGCTGGCCATCGCGCTGATCGGCGTGAGCGTCGCCTATGCGCGCAGCGCGCACGTCGGCGAGGCCACCAGCTCCGCGCTGGTCGCCCGCGCGCTGAGCGAATCCACCGAGGCGCAGAGCGCCATCTACCGGCTCACGCAGTCCAGCGGTACGAACACCATGTCGCTGCTCTCCGCTGTGCGCAGCCATATCTACGCGCTGCAATGCCTCAACGGCGTGGCCTCCAACATCTACGGTCCCGGCGCGGTGCTGTGCGACGGCGAGCTGCTCTCCGCCTGCCTGGAGACCATCTCCCAGTGCGAGGTACGCATGCAGGCCGGCAGCGTCCTGACCGACCTGACCACCCAGCTGCGCGACCAGGTCGACGCGGTGGTCGCCGCCTTCGGCAGCGCGATGCCGTAAGCGGCAGGCGTACACTCAAAGGTTCAGGCCGCCCGGCATTGCCAGGCGGCCTGTTTGTCTGTGTTGTGTGCGCAAGGATTACTTGCCGGCCTTGGCCAGCGCGTCCTTCACCGCGTCCATGATCGCGCGGCTGGAGACCGACGCGCCGGAAGCGCCCTCGACCTCAGCGGACTGCGCGTCGATGATGCGCTGGGGCACGGTGTCATACGCCGCGTTGCAGACGCCGGGCGTATCGCTGTGGGACAGCACCTCGATCTTGGCGATCTTGTCGCCGTCCATGGTGACCTTGACCTTCACCGGGCCGCCGAAGCTGTTCGCCTCGCCGATGTACTCGTTCTCGGCCAGCGGAGCCTCCTGCGTCACGGCGACGGGCGCCTCGGCGAAGCCGTAGAGTATGTTGAGCAGCTCGACGGTCTTGCGGGCCACGTCGCCGCTCAGGCCGCCGCAGCGGCGCTTGCGGATGATGTCGCCGCGCT
>JBJEYK010000173.1:0-5738 GCA_051886775.1 Candidatus Ventricola sp.
TATCCGATATCTCCGCCGGATTGTCCATCTCGGTTGTCAAGAACGCGCTGTACAAGGTCATCCGCTGCTCCAGCGCGCAGGATCTGGGCAGGCACATCGTCGTTCAGGGCGGTACCTTCCTCAATGACGCCGTGCTGCGCGCGTTTGAAAACGAGCTGCAGGTCGACGTCGTCCGACCGGACATCGCCGGCCTGATGGGCGCGTACGGCGCGGCGCTGCATGCCCGTGCGCAGCGCGCGATCACCCCCGGCCAAAGCACGGTGCTTGGCCTCGACGCGCTGGAGCGCTTTGAAAGCACCGTCACGCAGACGCGCTGCAACGGCTGCGAGAACCACTGCCGCCTGACCATCAACAGCTTCGGCGGCAAGCGCCGCTACATCAGCGGCAACCGCTGCGACCGCCCCGTCTCCGGCGCCAAGGCCACAAGCGACCTCAACCTCTACGCCTACAAGCAGGAGAAGCTGCGCGCGATCATGGCAGATCGCCGCGAAAACGCGCCGCGCGGGCAAATCGGCCTGCCGCTGGGCCTGAACCTGTACGAGCTGCTGCCCTTCTGGCATGCGCTGTTTACCCACCTGGGCTTTGACGTGGTCGTCTCGCCCTTCTCCTCGCGCAGCCTGTACATTGCCGGCCAGGCCACGATCCCGTCGGACACGGTCTGCTTCCCGGCCAAGCTGATGCACGGCCACGTCGACTGGCTCATCCGCCAGGGTGTGAAGACCATCTTCTACCCCTGCATGAGCTACAACCTCGACGAACGCCTGGGCGACAACCACTACAACTGCCCGGTCGTCGCCTATTATCCGGAGGTCATTTCCGCCAACATGCCCGCCGTGCGCGAGATCGACTTCATCCACGACTATGTGGGCATCGACCACCGCCGCTTCTTCCCCAAGAAGCTGACCGCCATCCTGCAAAAGCACTTCCCCGACATCCGCCTGCATGAGGTGCGCGCCGCCAGCGACGCCGCCTACGCCGCCTATGAAGCCTACATGGCCGACATTCAGGAGCGCGGCGCGCAGATGATCGAGCAGGCGCGCGCGGAGGGCCGGCGCATCATCGTGCTGGCCGGACGCCCGTACCACGTCGATCCGGAGATCAACCACGGCATCGACAAGCTGATCGCCGGTCTTGGCGCGGCGGTGGTGACGGAGGATTCCCTCGCCCACCACATGCACAAGGAGCCGGTGGGCGTGCTCAACCAGTGGACGTATCACGCCCGCCTCTACGCCAGCGCCCGCTACATCGCCACCCAGCCGGACATGAACCTCGTGCAGCTGGTGTCCTTTGGCTGCGGCGTGGACGCGATCACCACCGACGAGGTGCGCGAAATCCTCGAGGATCGCGGCAGAATCTACACCCAGATCAAGATCGACGAGATCACCAATCTCGGCGCGGTGCGCATCCGCCTGCGCTCTCTCTTCGCCGCCATCTCTCAGCAGCAGGCGCTTGCCAAGGAGGACTGAGCCATGTCTGTCAAACACGTTGAATTCACAAAAGAGATGCGCGAGGCAGGCTACACCATCCTTGCGCCGAATATGCTCGATTTCCACTTCTCGCTGATGGAAAAGGTCTTCCATCTCAACGGCTACAACGTCGAAATCCTGCACAATGCCGGCCCCGGCGTGATGAGCGAGGGCCTCAAGTATGTGCACAACGACACCTGCGTGCCCGCGCTGCTGGTCATCGGCCAGTTCATCGACGCGCTTCACTCCGGCAAGTACGATCTGAACAAGGTCGCTTTGGCGATCACGCAGACGGGCGGCGGCTGCCGCGCCAGCAACTACATCCACCTGCTGCGCAAGGCGCTCAAGAAGGCCGGGCTGGATCACATCCCGGTGATCTCGGTGAACATGAGCGGCCTGGAGAGCGCCTCCGGCTTCCAGCTGACGCTGCCGCTGATCCGGCAGGTCATCTGCTCGCTGATCTACGGCGATTGTATCATGCACGTCTCCAACCAGACACGCCCGTATGAGCATAGCAAGGGCGAGACAGACGCGCTCATCGAGCGCTGGAACAGCGAGCTGATCAGCCAGTTCAACCGGGGCGCAGGCCTCTCCCAGAAGGAAATCCGCGCCAATCTGGAGCGCATCGTCGCCGACTTCGACGCCATCGAGCGCAGCCGCGAAAGAAAGACGCGCGTGGGCGTCGTGGGCGAAATCTACGTCAAGTATTCCCCGCTGGGCAACAACGGCCTGGAGCAGTTCCTGCGCACGCAGGACTGCGAGTACATGCTGCCGGGCATTATGGGCTTTGTCCTCTTCAAGATCGACAACCGCATTGAGGACATCCATCTCTACGGCGGCAACGTGTTCAAGCTGCTGTTCTGTACGCTGCTCAAGCGCTATGTGCAGCGGATGGAGCGCATCCTGATCGAGTCCATCGCCGCGCATCCGGCCTTCGTGCCGCCCTCCTCCTTCGAGCATACGAAGTCGCTGGTGGACGGCGTCATCGGCTACGGCAGCAAGATGGGCGAGGGCTGGCTGCTGACGGCGGAAATGCTGGAGCTGGCCGAGAACGGCTATGAGAACATCATCTGCGCGCAGCCCTTCGGCTGCCTGCCCAACCACATCTGCGGCAAGGGCATGATCCGCCGGCTGACGCAGGTGCACCCGGGCATCAACATCGTGCCCATCGACTACGACCTCTCCGCCACAAAGGTCAATCAGGAAAACCGTATCCGCCTGATGCTCTCCATCGCGGGCGACGCCCAGAAGAAGCGCCAGGCGCAGGCGGAGTTGATCGCACAGGACGAGTCCGCCGCGTGCGGCGGCGACTGCGCGGCCTGCGCCGCCAGCCGGGACGCGGGCTGAGCAGCAATTGAAGAAAGCAAAAGGCTGATGCAGGGTTCAACGCTCTGCATCAGCCTTTGTCATGATTCGCTTGTTTTCTTGCGCTTCTTGCCCAGATACGCCTCGCGCACGGACTCGTTTTTCAGCAGCTCCTCGCCTGTGCCGGTCAGCGCGATGACGCCCGTCTCCAGCACATAGCCGTAATCCGCGACACGCAGCGCCGCGTTGGCGTTCTGCTCGATGAGCAGGACGGTGATGCCGTCGTCGTTGACGCGGCGGATGATCGAGAAGATGTCCTTCACGATCAGCGGCGCCAGCCCCAGCGACGGCTCGTCCATCATCAGCAGCTTCGGGCGGCTCATCAGCGCGCGGCCGACGGCCAGCATCTGCTGTTCGCCGCCGGAGAGCGTGCCCGCCAGCTGCCAGGAGCGCTCCTTCAGGCGGGGAAAGAGCGAGTAGACGTAGTCCAGATCCCCCGCGATGGCCTGCGTGTCCTTGCGCAGGAACGCGCCGATGCGCAGGTTTTCGGCGACGGTCATGTCCGGGAAGATACGCCGCCCCTCCGGCACATGCACGATGCCCCGGCGCACGATCTCCTTGGCCGGCTTGCCGATAAGCTCCTCCCCGCCGTAGAGGATGGAGCCGCTCTGCGGGTGCTCCAGGCCGGAGATGGCGCGCAGCGTCGTGGATTTACCCGCGCCGTTTGCGCCGATGAGCGTGACAATCTGCCCCTCCTCGACGGTCAGGCTGATGCCCTTGAGCGCGCGGATGCCGCCGTAGGACACATGCAGGTCGCGAATCTCAAGCTTCATCGTCGTCACCTCCCAGATAGGCGCGGATCACGTCGTCGTTGTTCTGAATCTCCTCCGGCGTGCCCTCGGCGATCAGGCCGCCGTAGTTGAGCACATAGATGCGGTCGGAGATGTCCATGACGACGTCCATGTGGTGCTCGATGAGCAGCACCGTCAGCCGGAAGCGGTCGCGGATGCCGCGAATCAGCTCCGTCAGCTCGGCGGATTCCGCCGGGTTCATGCCTGCCGCCGGCTCGTCCAGCAGCAGCAGCGTCGGCTGCGTGGCCAGTGCGCGGGCGATTTCCAGCTTGCGCTGCATGCCGTAGGGCAGCGAGCTGGCGACCTCGTTTCGCACCTCCCACAGCCCCATGTAACGCAGCAGCTCCTCGGCCTTTTGCAGCATCTGCGCGTTCTCCTGGCGATAGCGCGGCAGGCGCAGCACGGCGGAAACCCACGAGGAGGACAGGCGCAGGTGCTGGGCGATGACCACATTGTCCAGCACGCTCAGCGCCTTGAACAGGCGGATGTTCTGAAAGGTGCGCGCGATGCCCGCGTGCGCGATGCGGTCCGGGCGCATGCCGGTGATGTTTCGGCCCGTCAGCGTGACAGAGCCGCTGGTGGGCTTATACACGCCGGTGATCATGTTGAACGCCGTGGTCTTACCCGCGCCGTTCGGCCCGATGAGCGCGACGATCTCCTGCTCGTCGATGTGCATGCACAGGTCGCTCACGGCGACGAGGCCGCCAAAGCGCATCGTCGCGTGGTTGACCTCCAGGATGCGCTTGTTCATGCGCGCTCACCTCCCTTGCTCACGCGATGGCCGGACAGGGCAGCCAGCCTGCGCCCGATGGACGACCAGGTGACCTCCTTGTGGCCGAACAGGCCGTTGCGGAAGAACAGGATGACGACCAGCAGCAGGATCGAAAAGACGACCATGCGCATGCCGGAGACGCCGTTCTCCGGCCAGAACGGCAGGAAGGGCAGCGGGCCGTCCAGCACGCGCAGCCACTCCTGGCCGATGGTGACGATGAACGCGGCGATGACCGAGCCGGAGATGGAGCCCATGCCGCCCATCACGACGATCATCAGGATGTCGTAGGTACGGGAGACCTGGAACACGTCCGGGCCAATCGTGCCGATGTAGCTGGCGTACAGCCCTCCGCCCACGCCCGCAAGAAACGCGCTGAGCATGAAGGCGAGCATCTTGTGGCGCAGGAGCGATATGCCCATCGACTCCGCCGCGATTTCATCCTCGCGGATGGCCTTGAGCGCGCGCCCGTAGCTGGAGGAGATCAGCATGCACATGAACAACAGCACCGCCAGCGCGATGCCGTAGCACCACCAGATATCCGCCGTCTTGGGGATGGACTTGAGGCCCTGCGCGCCGTTGGTCACGCACTGCGCGTTGGTGATGACGATGCGGATGATCTCTGAAAAGCCCAGCGTCGCGATGGCCAGATAGTCGCCGCGCAGGCGCAGGCACGGCAGGCCGATGAAAAACGCCATGCCCGCCGCCAGCAGGCCGCCGATGACCAGCGCCGCGCCGAAGGGCAGCGTCAGCGTGTTCAGCGGCGCGATGAGCGGCTCGAGCATGAAGATGGTTTCCTTCTTGGCGACGGGGATCGTCAGCAGCGCCACCGTATAGGCGCCCACGGCCATGAAGCCCGCGTGCCCCAGCGAAAAGATGCCGGTGAAGCCGTTGACCAGGTTCATGCTCAGCGCCAGCACGATGTTGATGGCGCACAGGCGCGTGATGCGAATGATGTAGTTGCTCGCGTGGCCGTCGATGGCAAAGAGCGCGCCGCACAGCAGCGCGAGCAGCAGGCAGGTCAGGATGACCGAGGATTTCTTCATCTTTGCCATGGCGTCACACCTTCTCCGTTGTTTTTTCGCCCAGCAGGCCGGTCGGCCTGACGAGCAGCACGAGGATCAGCACGATGAACGCGAACGCATCCCGGTAGCCGGAGAGCGAGGGCACCAGCGCCACGGTGACGATCTCGATAAAGCCGATGAGCAGGCCGCCCAGCACAGCGCCCGCCGTGTTGCCGATGCCGCCCAGCACCGCCGCAATGAAGCACTTGATGCCGGGCATCGCGCCGATGGTCGGGCTGATGCGGGTATACTTCATGCCCCACATGATCGCGCCCACGCCGGC
>JBJEYK010000174.1:0-5697 GCA_051886775.1 Candidatus Ventricola sp.
GGCTGGGGCGGCTTCTGGCTGATCCTGCTGGGCGGCGTGTGCTACACGGTGGGCGCGGTGCTCTACGGCATGGGGCGCAAAAGGAAGTACATGCACAGCGTGTTCCACCTGTTCGTGGTGGCGGGCAGCGTGCTGCACCTGCTGGCGATCCTGCTGTTTGTGCTGTGAGATTCCCTGATTTCAAAAGAACCGCCTCCGCAGGCTGAAAACCCGCGGAGGCGGCGTGTGTTTTGGGGGAGCGGAGCAGATGAATCATCTGCCCCAGAGGATGAAGCTGCTGCCGGAGGGATAGATCTGCGTGTGCTGCTTCACCTGGCCTGTTCGGAAGCCAAAATAGTCCAGATAGTATTCCACCGAGTTGTAGGCCTCGCTCAGGCTGACGTAGCCGTCCGCGTTCTTGTCCGCGTACAGGGAATTGATTCTGCGGTCGGTGGATTCATTCCACCCGCTCCCGTATTCCAGGCAGTAGGTGAAGAAGGAACCCATGGAATCGTTTCTCCAGGAAGGCTCGTTCTTGCTGGACGAGGTGAGGACATAGTACTTGCCGGCTGCCAGCTCGCCGCTTCGGGACATGAGGCCGTTTGAGCTGCTCTCTGACGACGAGCTGCCGGAGAAGGCCTGGATGAACTGCCGGTTGAAGGCTTTAAGCTCCGCATCGCTCACCTCTGCCTGAGCGCTATCCTGCGTCAGCGCGCTCGATCGATTGATCATATGGCCGCTGAAGCAGCAATTGATCAGCACGATCTTTTTTCCGGGGATTTTGTCCATCGCATTGCGCAGCGCCGCAGCGGAGACGCCCTTTTGGTCTGTGCCGACCAGGCTGCCCGAGCCTGTGAACCCGTGGCCGGAGAAATAGAACAGCGAGACGTCGTCGCTCTTGGCGCCCTTGAAGGCGGTGCCGATGGCGCTGATGATCTGGCTGGCAGTCAGATCCCGCTTCATGGTCACCGAATACGGGGTCGCGGACATGGACTGAAGCATGTGCGCCATGCTGACCCGGTCGAGGTCGCCCGCCGGACGGAAGCCGATGGAGGACGAATTCGCGTAGGCATTGCCGATGATCAGCGCGCGGTATCTGCCGGTGATCGGAGCGGGGCGCGGCGTGGGGGTGGGGGTCGCCAGCACCTGGTCGACATGCACGTCGAACGTGCCGCTCACCGCCGCATTGTAGAAGTACGCCTCCAGGAGGATTTGCTCGCCCGCCTCCATGGCCTGTTCAATGTGGAAATTCGTACCCGCACCGCCGTCGTCATTGCGGGCAAGCTCAACCCGGCTGGCGTTGTAGAGGATCGCGAAGGTGTCCAGCGTGCCGGAGGAATAGAACAGGTAGTTGCCGGCAGCCGGCGCGGTGAAGGAGTAAATGCAGTGCTGCCCGGCGGTCAGCGACGTCGGGTTGGCGCCGAGCTGCGCCGTGTGCACGGGCGGCGGCGGCGTGGGCGTGGGCGTCACGTTGGCGATGCTCAGCGTGATCTCGCCGGAGGCGTCGGAATCCTCGAAGCGCACGCGGACATAGACCTTCTGGCCGGCGGTCAGCATGCGGTCGATCCGGAAGGCCGGGCCGATTCCGTCGTCGTTTTCCGCCAGGAGGTTCATCGCACTGTCGTAGAGAGAGCCGTAGGTGTCGGCGCTGCCCAGCGTCTCGAAGCGGTAGATGCCGGCAACCGGCGCGGTGAACTGGAGCGTCGCCTGCTCAGAGGTGTCCAGGGCAATCGACGCGGTGCCCAGCGAGGCCTGCGTCGCACTGCCGGAGGCGCGGTGGCCGTAATGCCACACGGCTGCGTCAAACGCGGAGAAGTCCGCGTATTCGTTGTATCGATCGATCGTGATGGCGGCGGCCTGCGCGCTGCTGCCCGCATAATAGATGTCCTTGAGCTTCGGACAGCTGTCGAATGCGCAGGCGTCGATGTATGTCAGGCTGGCGGGCAGCACGAGCTCCTCCAGGCTGTCGCAATACATGAACGAAAGCCCCTCGATCCGCTGGATGCCCTCGCCAAGCACCACGCGCTTCAGGCCGCTGCAATGCCGGAACGCATCGAAGGCGACCGACTGCATCGTGCCGGGGATGGCGACGCTGCGCAGGTTGACGAGCCACTGAAAGGCGTTCTCGCTCATGGCCGCCACGCTGCCGCTGAAGCGGACAGCGGTGATCTCCGCACTGTGATCCTCCCACGGCGGATCCAGATCAAAATCGTCCATCGTGCCGCTGCCGGCGATCGTCAGCGTGCCGTCGTCGGATATGCTCCAGGTCAGGCTGGGGCCGCAGGAGCCGCTCGTCGGGAAGGAATAGGCGAAGCTGCCGCTCGCGCATGCCCAGGGCAGCTCGGACAGGCCGTTGTTGCCGGGGCCGATGGAGATCGCGGCGGCCTGCGTCCCCGTCCCGGCGAATGCCACGGTTTCCAGGTTATAGCAGCCGTAAAAGGCGCTTGCTCCGATGGATTGGACGCCCGCGGGCAGGGATACCCGCGTCAGGGAGATGCATTCCATCAGGGCGTAGGGCGGAACGGCAGCGATGCCCTGGGGGAAGGCAAGCTCCCGGAGGCTGGAGCAGCGGATGAACGCGCTCTCACCCAGCGCTGTCAGCCCGGCAGGCAGCGTCACCTCGTCCAGCAGCTCACAGTCCTTGAACGCGAACACGCCGATGGACTGCAGGCTGTCCGGCAGCGATACGCGCTCCAGATGGACGCAGTCGCTGAAGGCCTCGTTGCCGATGGTCTGCACGCCCTCGCCGATCTCCACGCGGCGGATTCTGAACAGACGATCAAGGCTATTGCTGCCATACAGGTTCCGCCACGGCGCGCTGGAATCCCAGGCATAATCCGTCATGGCGCCGCTGCCCTCGATGACGAGGGTGTCGTCCGCGCGCAGCGACCAGGTCATGCTGCTGCCGCAGGCGCCGCTGTCGACGACTGCGTCGTGCGTCCGCTCGAAGCGCGACACGGTCAGATGCGTGACGGTCTCGGCGCTGGCGTAGCACGAGATCGCAATCTGGATGCGTTCGCCCGCCTCCAGCTCAAAATAGGTGGATTGTCCGTCATCGCCGTCAATGCCGTACCGATAACCGCCGCTCAGGGTTCTGACGGATGGATAGCAGCGGGTCGAGCGGCTGTCATCTGTCAGGCGGTAGCAGCCCGTCTCCGGCGCGGTGAACAGCAGGGTGCGCTTCTCCTGCGGCGCCAGCAGGAGCTGCGTCTCGCCCATGGCCAGTTCGGGCACGGCCTGCATCCAGCCCTTGGCGACAGCCCAATCATAGGCCCAGCTGCCCAGAATGACGGACAGCCCGCTGGGCTTTGTGTCGAAGGCGTCGTCCGCAATCGACCGAAGCGACAGCGGCAGGTTGATGTCCTCCACCGCGGCGCCTGAAAAGGCGCGGCTGTGGATTTCCTCCAGGCCCTCGGGCAGGACAATCCTCCGGGCTGTCGAGCCGAGGAACGCCTCCTCTCCGATGACCTTCAGGGCGGCGGGCAGGGTCAGCGTGTCCTCCGCCAGCGCCGGCAGGCAGGTGAGCAGCGCAGCCAGCGCGAGCAGCAGCGCAAGGGCTTTCCTTCTCATGGGGCGTCCTCCTAAGCAGGGATCAACCAGGGGGCGGGATGGTGATTGTACATGTCTGATTATAGCACGAAGAATGTTTTGCTTCAATCCCCTGGCGCGGCTGCACTGCCGTGCAAACAAAAGGCCGCCGGCGGCACAAGCCGTCGGCGGCGCAGGGGATGCGCTTGTCAGTTCGACCCCAGATACGCGGCCTTCACGTCCTCGTTGACGAGCAGCTCCGCGCCGGTGCCGGTCATGGTGATACGGCCCGTCTCCATGACGAAGCCGATGTCCGCGCAGCGCAGGGCGGCGTTGGCGTTCTGCTCGATGAGCAGGATGGTGATGCCCTCGCTCTTGAGGTCGCGAATGATGGAGAAGATGTCGCGCACGACCAGCGGCGCCAGGCCCAGCGACGGCTCGTCCATCATCATCAGCTTGGGCTTGGCCATCATCGCGCGGCCAACGGCCAGCATCTGCTGCTCGCCGCCGGAGAGCGTGCCGGCCAGCTGCCATTCGCGCTCCTTCAGGCGCGGGAAGCGCTGATAGATGTCCTTGATGCCCTCCTCGATCTCGTCCTTATCCTTGCGCAGGTAAGCGCCGATCTTGAGGTTTTCCTTCACCGTGAGGTTGGCGAACACGCGCCGCCCCTCGGGCACCAGGGCGATGCCCTCGGCGACGATCTTCTGCGAGTTGAACGAGGTGATGTCCCGGCCCATGAAGTTGATGCTGCCGCTGCTGGGGCGCACCAGGCCGGAGATGGCGCGCAGCGTCGTGGACTTGCCCGCGCCGTTGGCGCCGATCAGCGTGACGATCTGCCCCTGAAGCACGTCGAAGCTGATGCCCTTGAGCGCCTCGATACCGCCGTAATTCACCTTCAGGTCGGTGACCTTGAGCATATTCATTCTTCATCCACCCCCAGATACGCCGCGATGACGGCGGGATTGTCGCGCACCTCTTTGGGCGTGCCCTCGGCGATCTGCTTGCCGAAGTCGATGACGTAGATGCGGTCGGAGATGCCCATGACCAGGTTCATGTGGTGCTCGATCATGAAGACCGTGAGGCCGAACCGGTTCTTGATGTCCCGGATGAACACGCCCAGCTCCTCCGTCTCCTGCGGATTCATGCCCGCGGCGGGCTCGTCCAGCAGCAGCAGCTTGGGGTGCGTCGCCAGCGCGCGCACGATCTCCAGCCGGCGTTGCTGGCCGTAGGGCAGGGAGGTCGCCAGCTCGTTGGCCACGCCGTCCAGAGAGACGATCTTCAGCAGCTCCATGGCCTCGGCGCGCATCTGCCGCTCCTCCTTCATGTTCAGGCGGAAGGTCGCGGTGCAGACGTTGCTGGTGCGGCGCATGTGCATGGCGATGAGCACGTTGTTAAACACCGTCTGGCTCTTGAACAGCCGGATGTTCTGGAATGTGCGGGCGATGCCCAGCGCGGTGATTTTGTCCGGCGTCTGCACGATGCGCCGGGTGTACATGCCGGCGTTCTCACCCGCGTAGGCGCGCTTCATCTTGCCGCTGGGATAGTTTTCGGCGATGGTCTTGCCCATGAAGTCCACGCGGCCGTTGGTCGGCTCGTAGACGCCGGTGATGCAGTTGAACGCCGTGGTCTTGCCCGCGCCGTTGGGGCCAATCAGGGCGACGATTTCCCCCTCGTTCACATCCATGGAGAGGTTGTTGACTGCGACGACGCCGCCAAACTGCATCGTCACGTTTTCCACATGCAGTACGTTCATCGCTTCGTGCCCTCCTGCTTTGTCTTTTTACGGGGCTTTGCCAGATCCCACAGCTCGCGCTCGCCCATGATGCCCTTGCGGAAGAACAGCACGACGATCATGATCACGATGGAGAAGACCACCATGCGGAAGCCGGAGCGCAGGAAGGGCACCTTGAACGTGCCGCCAAAGAGGTATGTCTCGGTATCCAGGAAGCGCAGCCACCACTCGCTGCACGCGATGAACAGGAAGCTGGCCAGTACGGAGCCGGAGATGGAGCCCATGCCGCCGATGACGACGATCAGCAGGATCTCGTAGGTCATCGAGGACTTGAAGGCATTGGCCTGCAGCGAGCCCTGATACATGGCCAGCAGCGCGCCGCCCACACCCGCGAAGAACGAGGAGATGACGAACGCCATCTGCTTGTGGTGGAAGAGGTTGATGCCCATGGCCTCGGC
>JBJEYK010000175.1:0-5672 GCA_051886775.1 Candidatus Ventricola sp.
CATCTCCGGCTCGACCCACAGGCCGAACTTCATGCCCAGCGCGTGAATCTGCTCGCTCAGCCCGGCGAGGCCGTGCGGGAGCTTGCGCGTGTCGTCGACCCAGTCGCCCAGGGAGGAATTGTCCGCATCGCGATGGCCGAACCAGCCGTCGTCCAGGACAAAGAGGTCGATGTCCGCCTCCTTGGCGGTGCGCGCCAGGGCGAGGAGCTTGTCCTCGTCAAAGCCGAAGTACGTCGCCTC
This sequence comes from Candidatus Ventricola sp., assembly GCA_051886775.1. Lineage (GTDB taxonomy): Bacteria > Bacillota > Clostridia > Christensenellales > Aristaeellaceae > Ventricola. The sequence goes on from JBJEYK010000175.1 coordinate 241, forward strand.
CCAGTTGTTGACCAGAATCGGCCGGAGCGTGTGGGCGTACGGCCCTGTGGTGATGTGGCGGTGGATCAGCGCATGGAACTGGCGGCTCATGCCGCCAAGGCCGTCGGCGGCATAGCACAGATACGCCTCCGGCGTCTGGAAGGCCTCGCCCGGGGCGAGTGTCCAGCTGAAGTTGAAGGGCTGGATGCCGATCTGCGCGCGGGCGGCGGAGAACTGATCGACGTGGACGGAGGCCTCGAAGCTGCCGGAATAGCACAGCGCGAAGGCGTAGACCTCGCCGGCGTCCTCACAGGCGTTCGGCGCGAGCAGCGCCATGAACGGGCTGGTGATCACGCTGGAGCCGCCGCGCGCGGTGGAGACGCCCTGGTCGCCCGGCACGAGCGGGCGGACGAAGGGCTGGCGCTCGCGCGCCCAGGCGCCGCCCAGCGTGAGCAGCGAGAAGCCCGACTGCTCGAAGTCGACGCAGGCGCTGAGCGCCTTATCCACGACGACGGGCGTCTGGCCGCCGTTGATCACGCGGGCGCTGCGGGCAATGATGTCCACATCCGGGTAGACGGTGTAGCACAGCTCGACCGCCACGCCGCTGACGCGGTCGCGCAGGGTGAGCAGCAGGCTCTCGGCCTCCTCGCCGCGGGCGGAGGGCAGGCCGCCGAGCGCGGGCTTGCCGGGGATGATCGCATGGGATTCATACTCCAGAATCAGCGCGTGCGTGCCGTTCTCGTGGAAGACGTGCACCATGCCCTCGCGCAGGTCGCCGCTGGCGAAGGTGGGGCACTCCTGCGGGAGATGGTCGAGCGGGGTCTCGTTGAGGGTGAAGGCGTCGTCCGTGCAGGACACGCGCCGGGAGAGCAGGTCGTCGCGCACGGCGCGCAGACGGCGGCCCCAGTACAGGTGCAGCGGGTACTTGCCTGCCGCCAGGCGGATGATGTAGCTGACGCGGTCATTGCACAGGTGAAAGCAATGGCGATCAAAGGTGATAGGCATGGGAACCTCCTGCGGATTGGATGATGGCTCTATTGTCTCACAATCCCGGGAGACGGTCAAGCGGCGGGCGGTGAAAACGGGGCGCAATCAAAAAGAAACTGGCGGCGGTGAAAAAAGGTGTAGACGAATGGGGAAAAAAGCGGTATCATGTACGATACTGACTGATTTTCAACCTGGAGGCATCTATGACACAGGAGAAGAAGCGCTGGTTCCTGCGCGGCATGCGCGACGGCGTGCCGATCATGCTGGGCTATCTCGCCGTGGGCTTCACGCTGGGCATCGCGGCGCGCAACGCGGGGATGACCGCCTTTCAGGCGGGGCTGACCAGCCTGCTCAATAACGCATCCGCCGGCGAGAAGGCCGGCTTCACCGTCATCGAGGCGAATGAGGGCTATCTCGTGATGGCGGTCATGATCCTGATCGCCAACGCGCGCTATCTGCTCATGTCCTGCGCGCTGAGCCAGAAGCTCGCGCCGAGCACCGGGCTGGCGGAGCGGATGATCATCGGCTTTGAGGTGACGGACGAGATCTTTGGCGCGGCGATGAGCGTGCCGGGGATGATCAATCCCTGGTATGTCTACGGCATGATCGCCCTGGCGCTGCCCGGCTGGGCGGGCGGCACCTATTTCGGCGTGGTGATGGGCGACGTGCTGCCCTCGCGGCTGGTCAGCGCGCTGAGCGTGAGCCTGTACGGCATGTTCGTGGCGATCATCATCCCGCCCGCCAGGAAGGATCGCGTGATCGCGGTGCTGGTGCTGGTGGCGATGGCGTCCAGCTTTGTGATGGCGACGTGGGTGAGCGCGGTGTCTGCCGGCATGCGCGTGATCCTGCTGACGGTATTGATCTCCGGCGCGGCGGCGCTGCTGCGGCCGATCGACGACGCTCAGACGGGAGGCGACGGGGATGCGGCATAACGTCTACATCTACATCCTGATCATGTTTGCGGTGACGTATCTGATCCGCATGCTGCCGCTGACGCTGATCCGCAGGCCAATCCGCAACCGGTTCCTGCGCTCGTTCCTGTACTATGTGCCCTATGTCACGCTGGCGGTGATGACCTTCCCGGACATCCTGAACGCGACGGGCACGCCGGTGGCCGGTCTGCTGGCGCTGATCGCCGGCGTGGCGCTGGCGTGGTCGGGCAGGAGCCTGTTCACCGTGGCGGTGCTCTCCTGCGCCGTGGTGCTGGTGACGGAGTTCTTCGTGTGAATGCGCAGAGAGGAACACAGGATGATTCGGCTGATTGCATTTGATCTGGATGGCACCCTTGCGCCGGTGGGCAGAGGAATGGAAGCAGAGCAGGTGGCCTGCCTGCGCAGGCTGGAGGACAAGGGGGTTCGGATCGCGATCTGCTCCGGGAAGCCTGCCTACTATCTGTGTGGCTTCATGCGTCAGATCGGGCTTCGTGCGCCGCTGCTCGTGGGAGAAAACGGGGCAGTGATCCAGTTTGGCGTGGATCTGCCGCCTGAGCTTTACGATGTTGCGCCCTATTCCGGGGAAGCCCGGCAGACCTTACGGATGCTGCGCGCGGCATTTGATGAAGCTGTGCCGGATCTGTGGTATCAGCCTAATGTGACGGCGCTTTCGCCTTTCCCGAAGAATGAGGCGGAATTTGCTGCACTGCAGGGCTGCATTGACCGCCTCCAGCCGCAGCTGCGGGATGTGCAGATCTACCGGCATGACGATTGCTTTGATATCATGCCCGGCGGAATCACCAAGCGCAGCGGCCTGGAGCGCCTGTGCGCACTGTTGGGGGTGCTGCCGGAGGAGACAGCAGCCGTCGGCGATGGTGTGAACGACTACCCGATGTTTGAGGCGGTGGGGTTGGCGCTGGGCATCCGGTTGCCGGACGCGAGCTGCGTCGCGCGGAACTTCGATTCGATTGACGGTGCGCTGAACTATCTGCTTGAGCTGAAATGAACAAACGCTCCCCGCCATGCGGTCTGCTGACAGGCTGCACAGCGGGGAGCTTGTATGTACATGGATTATCTGATCGGCGACCAGCGGAACTCCGGCTGCTGGAACACGCGCGTCAGCTGTTCGCCCTCGCGGCGGTAGACCGCCGTGGCATAGGGCGGCAGGTCGAAGCCGTCGCCCTGCACGCGGACGGACAGCGTGTTTTGCAGGAAGACGTACAGCCCGCGGCGGCTGGCGAGCACGCCCTCCGGCAGCGCGCCCGGCCAGGCCGACAGCCCGGTGCACAGCGGCTGATAGAACGCGGGATAGAAGGGCTTATCAAACCGGGTGGCGAGGTAATACGCCTGCCCCTCGCCGAAGCGATGTCGGGTGACGGCGGGCGCGCCGGCGAAGAAGTCCTCCTCATAGACCATGAGCGGCTCGGCGCCCTCCAGCGCGGCGACCTCGCACAGCGCGGCGCCCGTGGCCTCGGCGGGGACGCCTTCGGCCACTGCGGCGCAGCGGCGCGTCTCGCCGTCGTACAGGGCGTCGATTTCCATGCGGCGCACGCCGAGCACGTCGGTCAGTGCGTGCGGGGTATCGCCCAGGTAGCACAGGTCGGTCTCGTTCACCACGCCGCTCCAGTAGGTGACCACCAGCGTGCCGCCGCCCGCGACGAACGCGCGGAGCTTTTCGGCGAAGTCCTCGCGAAGCAGGTAGAGCATCGGCGCGACGACCAGCTTGTAGCCGGTCAGGTCGCTGTCCTCACACACCACCTGCACGTCCACGCCCAGGCGGGCAAGCGCCTCGTAGTGGCGCAGCACCTCGTCCTTGTAGCCCATGCCCTGGTTGCGCGGGCCCTGCGCGTCCTCCACGGCCCAGCGGTTTTCCCAGTCGTAGACGATGGCGGCCTGCTTTTCGCGCGTCTGGCCGGCAACGAAGCTCAGCTCGTCCAGCAGGCGGCCCAGCTCGGCGGCTTCCACGAAGATGCGGTTGTCCTCGCGCCCGTCGTGGCTGACGACGGCGGCGTGGAACTTCTCGCTGGAGCCGCGGCTTTGCCGCCACTGGAAGTAGAGCACGCCGTCCGCGCCGTGCGCCACGGTCTGAAGGCCGGCGAGGATGTTGACGCCGGGCTTCTTGGCCTTGGAGATGGGCTGCCAGTTGGTCGCCCCGGGGGCGTTCTCCATCAGCCAGAAGGGCTTGCCCTTGACCGAGTAGATCAGGTCGTGCATGAAGGCGGTGTCCAGCGCGGTCTCCTCGACGGTTTCGGTGGGCTTGTGCCAGGTGGGATAGGCGTCCCAGGTGGCGAGGTCAAGCTCGCGCGCCATGTCGAAGTAGTTGATCATCGGGAAGAAGTACATCATGTTGGTGCACACCTTCGCCTCGGGCACGATCTCGCGGATGGCATCGCGCTCCCATTTCATGAAGTCGATCGTCTGATGGGAGACGAAGCGCCGCCAGTCCAGCTTCAGGCCGTGCACGGAGTGCTCGCCGTGCGGCGCGGGGCTTTCGATATAGCTGAAATCGGGGTAGTCGTGGCTCCAGAATTTGGCGTTCCAAGCGCGGTTGAGGGCGTCGATCGTGCCGTAGCGCGCCTTGAGCCAGTCGCGGAAGGCCTGCTGGCACAGCTCGCAATGGCACTCGCCGCCGTACTCGTTGGACAGGTGCCACATGATCACGCCCGGGTGACGGCCAAAGCGGCGCGCCAGCGCCTGATTGATCTGCCTGACCTTCTCGCGGTAGACGGGCGAGGTATAGCAGTGGTTGTGCCGCTCGCCGAACAGCTGGCGCACGCGGTCCGCTCCGACGCGGCGCACCTCGGGGTACTTCTGCGCCATCCAGGCCGGACGCGCGCCGGACGGGGTGGCCAGATCGACGCTGATGCCGGCGGCGTACAGGCGGTCGATGACGGCCTGCATCCAGTCCAGCCGGTATTCCCCTTCGGCTGGCTCGAGCGTCGCCCAGGCGAAGATGCCCAGCGACACGGTGTTGACGCCGGCATGCCGCATCATCTCGATATCGCGCTCGAGGATATCCGGGCGATCGAGCCACTGGTCGGGGTTGTAGTCTGCGCCGTAGCGCAGCGGGGAGGTAGACATGGGCGGTCTCCTTTCGCGCGGGCCGCTTGGCGGCGCACGCATGTGATGTGATTTGATTATAGCCAATCCACAGACGAAAGTCAATTTGGAGCGTGCGCGCCGCAGGGTAAAAAAAGAGGCCGCCTCCTGCGGCGGCGAATGCCGCGGGAGACAGCCCCAAGCGGGACGAAATCAGGCCTTCTTCTTTTCGAGCTTGCCGTTGGAGTAGTCGTTCTGGAAGCTGTAATCCTTGCCCGGCAGGATCGCGTTGACCACGATGCCCACCACGGCGGCCACGGCCAGGCCGGAGAAGCGCAGCGTGATGCTGCCCAGGCTGAAGGTGATCGCGCCGGCGCCGGAGAAGGTGATGCCCAGCGCCAGGGAGATGATCAGGGAGACCACGATGACGTTGCGGCTCTTGGAGAGATCCACCTGATTCTCGACCAGGTTGCGCACGCCGATGGCGGAGATCAT
>JBJEYK010000176.1:0-5638 GCA_051886775.1 Candidatus Ventricola sp.
ATCTGGTTGGTCTGCTCAGCCTGATCGTTCTTGCCGTCGACGATGGTGATGTTCTCAGCCGGGATGCCGCAGTCCTCGGTGAGGTAGCGGACGAGCTCGGTGCGGTAGAGGGTCATGAAGTTGTCGGCAAACTGATAGATGGTGATGCCGATCTTCGGGGCATCCGCAGCCATGGCCACGCCGCAGGTCGCGACGATCACAAGGGCTACCAGGATCGCGAGAAACTTTTTCATAGGGGTTGCACCTCTTTACAAATATTTCAACGGGATACGCTCCCGCTGAGTTGCACGATGAAGCTGCCGGAATTTTTGTCATCCCATCCAGCACACACCTATTATATACAAATCCTGCTACAATGTCAACGCCCTTTTTTGTGCGAATCATGTTTTGTCCTACATTTGAAGATGGGGCTTGCAAACCGCGCGCACATCGTTCATAATGATAGCAGACATCAACCGATTCCATCTGAAAGGGAGACCTGAATGAATCCAACGCTTCTTTCCGAAATCCGGCGCGACGACCGTTTCGAGGGCTTTGTCATCGTGCGCGCCGCCGAGCAGCGCGCCGCCGCCTCCGGCAAGAACTATCTCGATATGACCCTGGCCGACCGCTCCGGCTCCATCAACGCCAAGATGTGGGACGGCACCGTTCAGCCGCCAGTCGCCGGCAGCATCGTGAAGGTGCGCGCCACGGGCAATGAGTTCAACGGCCGCATGCAGCTGCGCGTGGAGAAAATCCGCCCCGCCGACAGGAAGGACGACGTGGACATGTCCGCGCTCATCCCCTGCGCCCCCGGCGATCCCAAGGCCATGCTCGCCGACGTCGTGCGCGCGGCGGACCGCATCGCCGACAAGGATCTGCGCCTGATCACCTGCGAGCTGCTCAACCGCGCAGGCGACAAGCTGCTCACCTTCCCCGCCGCCAAGCAGATGCACCACGCCGAGCGCAGCGGCCTGCTCCACCACATGACCACCATGCTGCGCGCCGCACAGGCGATCCTCTCCGTGTATCCCCGGCTCAATCCCAGCCTGCTCACCGCCGGCGTGATCGTACACGATCTGGCCAAGATCGACGAGATGGACGCCGACACGCTGGGCCTCGTCTCCGATTACAGCGTGGACGGCAAGCTGCTGGGGCACATCGTGCGCGGCGTGGTCAACATCCAGCTCGCCCAGCAGAAGACGGGCGCCAGCCAGGCCAAGGCGCTGCTGCTCCAGCACATGGTGCTCTCCCACCACGGCATCCCGGAGTACGGCAGCCCCATGTCGCCCAAGTTCCCGGAGGCCGAGGTGCTCAACATGATCGACACCCTCGACGCCCGCCTGTTCGAGATGGACGAAGCCCTCTCCCGCGCAATGCCCGGCGGCTTCTCCGAAAAGGTCTGGGGGCTGGACAACCGCCAGCTCTACCGCATCCCGGACGACGACCTCACCCGATAAAGCGCCTGTACGCAGCAGGGCTGCTCCGCCCGTTTTCCCGCTTGGGGAAGGCAGACGCAGCAGCCCTGCTTTGTATTGGTGTTTAGTCGATGTATCCCTCGTGCAAGCCAGCCCAAACGCCATTCGTCACTGCGACACCAGCGTCATCAGATCCGCCATCACGCCCGGGTGCATGATCAGGCTCATGCCCAGCTTGGCCGTCTGCTTGCCGATCTCCTCGCGCAGGGTCTGCAGCGCCGCGTCGTCCAGCGCCGTCAGGTTCATCGCTTGGCCGCCGGCGAAGGCCGCCTCGTCGTAATCCGTCTGCTCCAGCGTCACGTCCGCCACCAGCGTCGCAATGCCCGCAGCCTCCAGCGCGGCAGTCGCCTCCAGGCCGAAGAACTCGCCGTCGGTCTCGGTCTCGCCGCTGATCGTCGCGGCCAGCACCGGCGTGCCCTCGCCGTTCGCACGGCTCAGCAGCGCCGCACATCCCTCGAAGCGCTCGCTCTCCACGCTGTCATCCGCGCTCACCGTATAGGTGAGGCCGGCGTCCACGCCGAAGCCCGCCGAGGTACCGTCCTTCTGGCTGACGGTGTCGAGCTGACCGCTCAGGCTGCTGGCCTTCACGCCGCCGATATCCTCGCCGAACTGAATGTGCAGATCGCCCACCAGGCGGCTGTCGGCATCCGTTTGCAGCTCACCGTGCGAGGTGTGCAGGCGCTGCCAGTCGTCGTCAGTCCTGATGGAGTAGACAAACGTGCCCGCGTACGGCAGCACCGTGGTGAACTGCGGCATATCCGCGTCAAAGCCAACCATCGCGCCGGTGTCGTCGTAGCTCACATCCATGTGCAGCACGTTGGCCGTGCTGTTTTCCCAGATGCGTTCGGCGCTCTTTTTCAGCTTCTTGAAGAAGTAGGACACGTCGTCGTAGCAGATGGGCGAGGTGTCGTTGTTGGCGATGATGTAATACGAGGGCTGCACGCAGTCGATGGCCGGGTCGATGGTCTCCTCGGTCAGCAGCGCGTCGATGAGCTGGCGCGACTGGCAGCGCGTCACGCCCGCCTCCGCCAGCACATCGGCCAGCGCCTGCTGGAAGTCGCCCTTCTCGTCGGCGATGGTCTGAGCGATGTTCAGGAAGAGCGTGGTAAAGCTGTCCGCCTTGATCTTGCCCAGCATGCGCTGGGAGACTGCGTCGCGGGTGTCCGTCGCCTCCAGATAGGTGTCGTCAAAGACGTAGAACTCACCATCGTTGTCCATCTGCATGTACGACACCCACCCCAGCAGATGGTTGATCAGCACGGAGATCATGTCGTTGCTGGTGATGGCCAGCCGGGTGCGCGCCGGCAGCGCGTTAAACGCCGCGCGGCCCTCCTTGGTATCGAAGTCGTATTCGGCATCCGTGTCCGTCAGGCTGCCCAGCGACAGTCTGCCATCCGTGACGGAGCCGGCCGGCAGCGCCAGCACCAGCTTGCCGGTCAGGTTGGTCATCGCCTGCACGGAGCCATCCTCGTAGACGAGCACGTCCGCCGTCAGCAGCTCAACGTTGTCCACATTCAGCGCGGCGCGGATGCGCGCGGTGCCAAAGTCGTCGTAGAAGGACATGTGCAGCTGGCTCTTGCCCAGCAGGCTGGCCGCGGCGCGCGCGCGCTCGGAATCGAGCGACGCATCCACGTCCAGGCCAAGGGCCATGTCCAGGTTGATCTGGTTGCCGGCGGCATAGCTTTCGGCAAGCACGGTTCGGGTCAGCGTGCCCGCATTAAAGCTTCCCTCAGCGAGGGACGCAGCCGGCGCGGTCAGCATCGCCGCGCCGAGCACCAGCGACATCACGCGTGTTTTCAGGCTCATGGGGTACCTCCTTCTTCTTGTGTCATTCATGCTCATGTCATCCTCTGCGCCTGTCGGCGTCAGAGTCCGTTGTGAATCTTTACCCGGACGGCATCGCCAAGGTGGGGATAGACTGCCGCCGCCAGCGCCTGCGCCGCCTGCCCGACGGCATCGGGCAGCGCTTGGGCGTCCTGTATCTCGCCGCTCGCCCCGATGGCCGGGGCTTCCCCGCCGACGGCCAGGCGCATCGTCATCCCGCCGTCCAGCACGGTGTTGCCGTCCATGGTGAGCTTGAGCGTGCTCTCGTCGGTCAGCGAGACGGTATCCGTCCCCTGTTCGGCTGTCGTCAGGCGGAGCACACTGCGCGCCTCGCCCTCCACGCTGTTCAGGCGGAGCATGCGCATGCCGGGGCGGCCATCCTGATGGGACAGCGTCGCGCTCAGCGTCAGCTTTTCGCTGAGGCTCTCGCCGTCCGCCGTCCAGTCGTTGCGCGTCGTCACCGTCAGCCGGGTGGTGATCCGGCTTCCTTCCAGCTTCCCGGCGGCCTTGAGCGTGGTGCGCACGCTGGTTGTTCCCTTTTTATTCTTGGTGGCAATCGTATTTTCCCGCAGCGCGCTGTACGACAGCTCGATGAAATTCTGCTCGTCCCGCGTCAGCACCAGCTCAAATGTGTCCTTTGGCGAACGCCCGGCGGGCTGCCGCAGAAAGCCTGTGACAACATAATCCGCCCCGCCCTCGCGCGCGATGGCGCCGCGCACGTCGATGCGGGTCAGCCGCGTGCCGTCGTCGGACATCGTGCGCTCCAGCGCAAACGCCTGCGTCACAGCAAAGCCAAACGCCAGCGTGTCGCCGGGAGCCAGGCTCTCCAGCCAGTCCGCCACGCTGGTCAGCGGCACGCGCTCCAGCGGCGCGACGCCCGCCAGCGCGTCCTCCAGCGCGTCCAGCCGGGGATCGACAAGCGCGCCCGCGTCGAACACCTGACCGTTCAGCGCCAGGCGCGCGCCGTCTCCGTCGCGCACGAGCGCCGCCGTCAAAAGCGTCTCCCCGTCGCGCTCGACGGACAGCCGTTCCGCGCCCGGCACGCCCTCATAGCCGAACGTCGTGCCCGAGAGCATGGCCGAGAGCACGGACAGATCCCGCGCATACATCGCCTGCTGCACGGTGAATTCCGCCTGTGCGCGCACCGGAGCGCCCTGCCCCTCCAGCGTGCTCCATCGCATAAGCCCGGGCGAAAAGCACTCGATTCCCGGAAGCGTCTGCGCCGCCGCCGCGCGGCAGAGCAGCAGCATCAGCAGCGCCAGCAGCGTCCGCATTCTTGGCTTGTTCATGATCGTTCGTCCTTCCTGCGTATGCCATCTGATGAATAGACGAGCCAGCGCACGGCGTTCTTCCCAGCCCGCCGGGATTTATTCGTCGCGCTCCGCAGGCTCGTCCTCCCAGACGGCCACCTCCGGCAGCACGGCCTCGTCCAGTACGATGCGCCCTGCGTCCAGGTCCACCTCGCGCACCACGCGGCGCAGCGCCGGGATCATCAGCTCCCCGCGCGGGGTATCGAAGACATAGACGTCACACACGGCGTTGGGCGTGAGCACGTCGCGCAGCGTGCCCAACGGCTCGCCCTGCGTGTCCACCGCCTGAAGGCCGATCAGGTCGCAGACAAAGTTCTCATCCTCGCCCAGCTCGATCGCGTGCGCCCTGTCCACAAAGACGGCCCGGCCCCGCAGCGCCTCGGCCTGGTTGCGGTCGAACACACCCTCGAGCTTCAGGTAGGCAAAGCCCTGCTGGGCGCGCCCGCTCAGCACGCGCACGGCGCGGTATCCGCCGTTCTCAGCCAGATAGACGGTCTCCAGCCGGGCATAGCGCCCGGGGTCGCTGGTCATCGCGCGGAGCTTGACCTCACCGCGGATTCCCTGCGGGCGCACGATCTCCCCGATTTGCAAATATTCTGCCTGCATCCGTTCACCCTCTCTTCACAAATGGGCTGCATACACAGATGCCGCGCATCGCTGCGCGGCATGGTATGCGTTTTTCCTGTCGGGCGAAACGCCCGGAGGCCCTGCGCGCACTAGACGCTGCTCCGGGAGAGCATCACATGATCTCCACAAAGACGGGCTTCTCGCTGCGGGCGGTCGCCGCCTTGACCACAGCGCGGATGGACTTGGCGATGCGGCCCTGCTTGCCGATCACCTTGCCCATATCCTCCGCGCCGACGCTCAGCTCGATGATGACAGACTCCGGCCCTTCGACGGTCTTCACCTGCACCTGATCGGGATGATCCACGAGCGTCGCGGCAATATAGCGAACCAATTCTTCCATTGCTCAGCCCTCGCCGCGCCCGGAAATCAGGCGATCGCGCCGGTCTTCTTGAGCAGCGCGCGGACGGTATCGGTCGGCTG
>JBJEYK010000177.1:0-5633 GCA_051886775.1 Candidatus Ventricola sp.
GATCTCCAGAAAGATCACCGGCGTGCGCGAATCGCCCACGCTGCGCAGCATCGCAGCGAGGATGTTGTATTGAAAGGTAAAGAGGAAGCCGACGAACACGATGCGCAGATAGACCGTCGCCAGGCCCAGAATCTCCCCCGGCACGCGCAGCAGCCGCAGGATCGGCCCGGCCAGGATCAGCCCCGGCACGAACACCGCCAGCGAGGCCGCCGCGCCAAAGAGGATCGTCGTCGCCGCCTCGCGGCGGAGCATGTCCTCCTGCCCCGCGCCGTAAAACCGGCTCATCAGCACCGACGCGCCGATGGAAATGCCCGATACGCCCAGGATCACGATGGTCATCACCGGGTCGGCGGCGCTCACCGCCGCCAGCGCGCGCTCCCCCGCGAACTTGCCGATGATGATCGTGTCCACCGCGTTGTAGGTCAGCTGAAACAGGTTGCCCAGGATCAGCGGCAGCGCATAGGCCAGCAGGTGCCGCGCGATGCTGCCCTCCGTCATCCTTCTTGCACGCGCCATCACAAGCCCTCCACGCCCAGCTCGCGGGCAATCTGCCGCAGCTCGGCCAACGTATTGTGCTCCACCGGGATGCCCTCCTGCAGGCGGCGCGCCTGCGCCTCGAAGGCCTTTTCACCGGGCGTGTAGATGCGCTCGCAGCCGGGCAGCTTCCCGCTGTCGCGCAGGGCGCGCAGGTACGCGCTCATCCGCGCGCGGATGTCCGCAGGGTCACCGAACATTGCCGGATCAAACGCCAGGAAGAAGTGGCTGGTGTGGTCGCCGTGCGCGCCGCACATCTGCGGGGCGGTCAGCCCCTGAGCCAGCACGCCCGTGAGCGCCTCCACCATGATCGCCAGGCCATAGCCCTTGTGCCCGCTTTGCAGCTCGCCCGCGCCGCCCAGCGGCAGAATGCCGCCCGCATCGCCCGACAGAATCGCGCGGTTCATCGCCTGGGCGTCCCGGCAGGGGTTGCCCTGGCCGTCCAGCGTCCAGCCCTCGGGCATGGGCATGCCGCGCTTGGCGTACACCTCCACCTTGCCCAGCGTCACCACCGTGGTGGACGCGTCGAACCAGAAGGGTACCGGCTCCGCCGGCATGCAGAAGGCCAGCGGATTCGTGCCCAGCATCATCTCCCGCCCGAAGGTCGGCAGCATGATGGGGCCGGTGTTCGTCATCGAGAAGGCGCACAGCCCCTCGCGCGCAGCCATCAGCGGGTAGTAGCCCGCGATGCCGTAGTGCGACGAATTGCGCACGCAGACGATGCCCACGCCGGTCTGCCTGGCCTTGGCGATGGCCATGCGCATGGCCTGCACGCCGCAGAGCTGCCCCATGGCGAAATGCCCGTCCAACAGCGCGGAGACCGGCGTCTCGCGCAGCACCTCCGGCCTTGCGGCGATATCCACGCTGCCGGAAGCGATGTTGCGGTGATAGTACATCATCCGCTGCGCGCCATGGCTCTCGATGCCGAACAGGTCGGCCTGCATCAGCACGTCGGCGATCACGCGCGCGTCCTGCGCCGCAAAGCCCTCCGCCGCGAACGCGCGCTCCATGAACGCGCGCAGCGCCGCTTCCTGAATCATCGTATCCTTCATGGCCTGTCCTCCACGCGCCGGTACAGCTTGTAAACGCGCCGGTCAAACAGATCAAACACGCCGGCCTGCTCGGCAATCAGCTCGTAGTTGTCGCCCGGCTCCTCCCAGCAGGAGACGACGAACATCGTCCGCCCCTGGGCGAGGTAGCCGTCCAGCGCGTCGCGCTTCTCCTGCGTGTTCAGGTTGTTGTTGGCAAAGTAGCGGCAGGTGGGCGTGATGCCCGATGCCAGGTAGAAGCCCTGGTCGAGGCTGGTGAGGTCGAGCAGGGTCGCACTGTCCTCCTCGCGCATGATGGCGGCAAAGGCCGTCTGCGGCATGTCCTCCCGGCGCACCTGCAAAAGCGGCGTCGCCGCGCACTGCGCCCGGCACACAGGCAGGATCAGCAGCGCCGATATGCAGACCGCCGCAGCCGACGCCCGCCCCGGCACATGCCCGGCGATCCAGCCCAGCGGGATCAGCCCCAGCGGCACGAGCGCCGCGAACACCAGCGCATAATACGGGTGCGCCAGCTCGCCCCAGTAGCAAAACAGCAGCAGCAGCCCCGCGCCCAGCGGCGCGGCCGCAGCGGCGGACAGCCTGCCGCGCCCTTCGCGTCCAAGCGCGTCCGCCATGGCGAACACGCAGCCCGCCATGGCCAGCGCCGCCATCGCGGGATTGGCCGCGCTTTGCGTGCGCAGATAGGCCAACGCGTTGAGCAGATGCCCCTTCAGCCCCATGGATGCGCCGCCGTAGCCGAAGATGTTCTGGATGAAATACGCCTGCGCCATGTCGTCCAGCACGCCGTTCACGCCGAGAACCACCGCGATGGGCAGCGTCACCGCCGCCAGCCCCGCGAGCATGGCCAGCGCCGCGCCGATCGCCTGCCGCAGCCCCCGCGCGCACAGCGCCTCCAGCAGCACGCAAAGCCCCAGCCCGAAGAACAGACCGCAGTCGGTGTACTTGATCCAAAGCACCCAGCCCATCGCCGCGCCGAAGGCGGCGTGCAGCCGGGCCGGGCGCTCCTCCCCGCGCAGGCAGCGCAGCGCCGCGTACAGGCCGATGCTCAGCGCGCCCAGGCAGAACTCCTCCGCGCTGCCGCCCTGGTTGAACGCCGCCGTGCAGACCGTGACCAGCGCCGTCACGGGGATGGCCAGCAGCGTGAGCCGCCCCTCGCCGTAGAGCGTCACTGTCCTCCAGGCGAAAAAGAGCATCGCCGTGAGACTGAGCACCTCCAGCGCGAACACGCCGAGGAAGCTCGTATCGCTGAGCAGCGCGCCCGCCGCGTAAATCAGGAAGATGAGCGGCCCCTTGTGGTCGAACAGGTCGCGATAGGGCATCAGGCCCTGCGTCATGCCGCGCCCGATGGTGAAGTAGAGGTTGCTGTCTGTCCAGAAATTGGTCGCGTAGGCCGGCGAGCTCGTCGTGGCGACGGCCAGCGCGAGGCACGCGCACACTGCCGACAGCAGCAGCGCCCGGCGCGGGGTCTTGCCCATGTCATCTCCTCCTGTACAGGTAAAACAGCTTGTTGATCCGGTTCCGCTCGTCATAGCCCGCGTCGGTGGCGATCAGCTGATAGCGGTCAAACCGCTCGGGCAGCGGCTCCCAGGTGCAAAGCACATAGTCCGGGATGGCCTCCTCCACATAGCGGTCCAGCTCCGCGTGCATTTCCTCGCATTGCACGTTCAGCCGCACAAAATACCGCTGCTGCGGCAGCCGGTGCGACGCGAGGTACAGCCCGTCGTCGAGCGCGCTGTATTGCAGCAGCGTCGCGCCCTCGTGCACATAGGCCGCAAGGCGCGCCTGCGCCAGGCCCTCGTAGGGAACGAAGCGCAGGAAGGCGTTGGGGCTGTTCCATGCGACGGCCAGCGAAAGCGCCCCCGCCGCCAGCACGCCCGCAGTCCCGGCCATCCGGGGTGCGCGCCGCCTCTCCAGCCAGCCAAGCAGCGGCAGCATCGCCGGAAACGCAAACACGCCCAGCACCAGCGGGCTGTACAGCCAAAGCCTGCCCAGCAGGAACACCGCCGCTGCAGCGCCCACAGCCATCGCCGCCAGCGCGCCGCGCAGCTGGGCAGGCTCGCGCCTGCGCAGGCAGAGCGCCGCCATGCCCGCCGCCGCGACCGCCATCCACGCGGCGTTTCCCCGAAGAATCGCCCATAGCTCGCGCACCAGCTCGGTCAGCGTCTGCGGATCTCCTCCGTACAGGAAGACGTTGTTGTAGATATAGACCGTATAGGCATCCGCCAGCGCGCCGTGCCAGGCGAAGTACGCACACCACGCGGCGATGGGCAGCAGCATGCCCGCCAGAAACGCGCCCGCGCTCCTGAGCGCACGGCGCAGCCCGCCCGCGCGAAGCGCGATCACGCCCTCCGCCGCGCACAGGCCGACGAACAGCCCCAGGATGGTGAACTTGATCGTCGCCACCACGCCCGCAAGCAGCCCGCAGGCAAACAGCGCCCGAGCGCGCATCGGCCCGGGCCGCGCGCCGTATTCCCGGAAGGCGACGTACACCGCCGCCATCAGCAGCGGCAGGCAGAATTCCTCCGCGCTGTCCCCCCGCGAGAAGGCGCCGCCCGCCAGCACCAGCGCCGTCATCAGGCTGGCCGCCGGCAGCGCCAGCGCAGCGCGCACGCGCAGCAGCAGCAGGCGGCAGGCTGCGTACAGCGCCGCCGCCAGCGAGAGCACCTCCAGCACATACACGCCCAGGAAGCTGGTATCGGACATGCAGGCGGCGATGGCGTGCAGGAGATAGAGCGTCGGCCCCTTCTGCTCGTAGATGTCGCGATAGAGCACGCCGCCCGCGCGCATCACGCGCCCCACGGTCAGCAGGCAATTGGCGTCCACCCACACGTTGGTGGGATACAGCGGCGAGCACTGCGTGCACAGCAGCAGCAGCACCGCGGCTATCGCCAGACAGGCCGGCGCCAGGCAGGCCTGCGCCAGCCACGCCGGGCTTTTTCGTCGTTGCACCGCTTGTCCCCCTCTCATTCGTCCAGATAGGCCTTGATTTCCCGCAGGAATGCGTAGCCGTAGCGCGCCATCTTGTTATCGCCCACGCCGTCCACGCGCAGCATCTCCTCGCGGCTGCGCGGGCACTTGAGGGCCATGTCGCGCAGCGTGGCGTTGGTAAAGATGATGAACGGCGGCACATGCTGCTCCTCCGCGATGTCGCGGCGCAGCGCGATCAGCCGCGCCAGCAGCGCCTTGTCCACCATGGCCTTCATCTGCACGCGGCGCGCGCTCGGCGCACTGCGGGCGCTCAGCGTCATGCGGACGGGCTCGTCGCCGCGCAGCGTCTCCCGGGCGCGCGGGCCGCTCTGGAGCAGCGGGTACTGCCCGTCGGTCGTCTTCAGCGCCTCGTTCATGATCAGTTCGTCGATCATCAGGCGGATGTTGTCCTCGCCCTCGTCCTTCAGGCAGCCGAACGCGCTGAGCTTGTCCAGGCCACGCTCCCGGATGCGCTCGTCGCGCCTGCCGGCAAGCACCCGCGCCACGAGCGCCTTGCCAAAGCGCCCCTTCATGGCCAGGACAGCTGCGACGATCTGCCCCGCCTCGCGGGTGACGTCGCGCTCCTGATCTGCCGCCAGGCAGGCGGAGCAGTTGCCGCAGCGCGGCGTCGCCGGCTTTTCGCCGAAGTATTGCAGCATTCTGGCGCGCAGGCAGCCGCTGCCCGTCGCGTAAAACGTCATCTGCCTGAGGCGCTCCTTCGCGCGCTCCGTCACCACCTGCTGCGATTGCTCGTCCAGCTGGCTGTTCTCCTGCGAATGCTCGATGAGGAACGTGTTGAGCCGCACGTCCGCCGGCTCGTAGAGCAGGCAGCAGGCGGCCTCCTCGCCGTCGCGCCCGGCTCGCCCCGCCTCCTGATAATAGCTCTCCAGATCCTTGGGCATGTTGTAGTGGACGACGAAGGACACGTTGGACTTGTCGATGCCCATGCCGAAGGCGTTGGTCGCCACAATGACCGGCACACGGTCGGACACGAAATCCTCCTGCGCCTGCTCGCGCTCAGCGTCGCCCATGCCGGCGTGGTAGCCCACCGCGTCGATGCCCTCGCAAACCAGCATGCGCGTG
>JBJEYK010000178.1:0-5632 GCA_051886775.1 Candidatus Ventricola sp.
GACGTGGACGAGGGCAAGAAGGGCGGCTTCTTCGGCCTGTTCAAGAAGGCCGGCAACAGCATCACCCAGCTCAAGGCCAAGTTCGACAAGGTGGAGGAGAACGTCGCCGCGATCGTCGCCTCCCTGCAGGCCCATCAGAAGCAGCTGATCTCCGACGCACAGATGCTCGACGAGCTTTACGAGCAGAACGAGCAGTACTACCGCGAGCTGACGCTCTACATCATCGCCGGCGAGCTGAAGCTCCGCCGCCTGCGCGAGGAGGAGCTGCCGCCGATGCTGGCCAAGGCGCAGGCCACGGCTGATCCCGCCGACGCCCAGGCCGCCAACGACTTCAGCCAACTGATCGCGCGCTTTGAAAAGCGCATCCACGACCTCAAGCTCACCCGCATGGTCTCCGTGCAGATGGGCCCGCAGATCCGCCTGATGCAGACCAACGACAACGTTCTGGCCGAACGCATCCAGTCCACCATCGCCAACACCATCCCGCTGTGGAAGAGCCAGATGGTCATCGCCCTGGGCATGCAGCATGCCGAAGCCGCGCTGGGCGCGCAGAAGGCCGTCACCGACATGACCAACGACCTGCTTCGCTCCAACGCTGAGCGCCTGAAGATGGGCACCATTGAGACGGCGAAGGAAGCCGAGCGCGGCGTGGTCGATCTGGAGACCATCCGCGTGGCGAACACCGCCCTGATCGACACCCTCACCGAGGTGCAGAAGATTCAGCGCGAGGGCGCGCAGAAGCGTGCCGCCGCCTCCATCGAGCTGGGCCGCCTGGAGAAGGAGCTGCGCGACAAGGTGCTCAGCATCGCCAAGTAATCACGCAAAAGCGCCGGAAATCCGGCGCTTTTTTGACAGGAGGAGCTATGCGTTCCAAGATCTATGCGCCGGTCAAGCCCGCCCGCAGCTACGAGGAGCAGCAAAGGCGCCTGATGGAGGTGCACAACCTGCAGGTCGGCAATCCCGACCGCGCGCGGCACATCCTCTCCACCGTCAACTACTACCGCCTGACCACCTATGGCAAGCACCTGCGCCAGCCGGACGATCCGGAGCGCTTCCTGGACGGCGTGTCGCTGGAGCAGCTCTACGATCTGTACCAGTTCGACATGGGGCTGCGCCATCAGCTGCTGCCCGTGCTGGAGTACGTCGAGGTGCAGCTTCGCGCGAAGCTCTCGTATCACCTGGCGATGACCTACGGCTCCGTCGGCTACACCAACGCCGCAAACTTCCGGCTGGACGCCGCCTCCCAGGGCACGCACAAGAGCTTGATGCACAAGTTCCACCTGGAGGTTCGCCGCTGCGACGACCTGGCCTTCGTCCGCCACCACCAAAAGAAGTACGGCGGACGCTTCCCGGTCTGGGTCGCGGTGGAGCTGTTCACCTTCGGCATGCTCGGCCAGCTCTACGACATCCTGATCGAAAGCGACCAGTGGGCCATCGCCCGGGAATACGGCCTTACGCCCGACGCGCTGGCCGCACTGATCGACGCCGCCGTGGAGGCGCGCAACATCTGCGCGCACTATGCCCGGCTCTACAATCAGCCGCTGGAGCGCCATCCCCTGCTGCCGCCGGAGCACGCCGCCAGCAACAGCGATCGCGTCTTCCCGCTGCTGCTCGCGCTGCGCGCCGTTGCAGGCGGCACGCGCGTGTACAATCGCATGATCCATGGCATCGCCCAGCTTTCGGAGGACTTCCCCGAGGCGGAGCTGTCGCTGTGCGGCTTCCCGGAGGACTGGGAAAGCATGCTGCGCGCATAAAGAAGACCGCCTTGCTTTTCGCAGGGCGGCATGGTATGATATGACCGTAATCAAGAGGACTTGCACGGCTGCGTCACCTGCTTTCCGCGATACGAAAGAAGGTGATCACGCATGAAGAACAACGACTTCCTCGCCATCACCGGCTGGGTGTTCTCGCTGCTCTCCCTGCTTCTCGCTGTTTATCTGCTCGGAAAGAGCTAAAAAGCGAGCCGCCGTGTAGAATAGCAGTCTATCACGGCGGCTAAGGCTTTTGCTGACTTGATTCCGCGGAAACGCGGGCGCAGTCTGCGAGGCGTCATCCTCTTGGCTGCATTCTACATCATTTCCCGCCCCGCGTCAAGCGCGGGGCGGCTTTTGATGCTCAGAACTCGGAGATGATCTCCGTCCAGATCTGGTCGTAGAGCCTGGTGTCGTCGCCCAGGTACTTGAACACCTGGCACTTGTCCAGCACGTCCTGCGGCGGGTTGTTGACCGGGGAGGCGTTGTACTCCTCCGCGCCCAGCAGCTCGATGGCCGCGGTGTTGGGGATGGCGTAGCCGACGTACTCGTAGTTCATCGCGGCGATGTCCGCGCGGCAGAGGAAGTCGATGAACTTCTCCGCGCCGGAGACGTTGCGCGCGTTAGCCGGGATGCAGATGGAGTCGTAGAAGATGTTGCTGCCCTCCTGCGGGACGACGTAGTCCAGCTCGTCGCTCTCGCTCATGCAGAAGGTCGCGTCGCCGCTCCACACCAGCGCCACGGCCGCCTCGCCGCCGATCATCTTGTCCTTCACCTCGTCCACGACGTAGGCCAGCACCATCGGCTTCTGCTCGATGAGCAGGTTCTTGGCGTCCTCCAGGTCGGCGGGGTCGGTGGAGTTGAGGTCGTGCCCGCACATCACCAGCGCGATGGCCAGCGTGTCGCGCGGGGAATTGAGCATCAGCATATCCATGTCGTAGGCCTCGTCCATCAGCGTCTGCCAGCTGGTGGGCGTTTCCTCGACCATCTCCGTGTTGTAGAGGATGCCCATCGTGCCCCAGGTGTAGGGCACGGAGTAGGCGGCCTCCGGGTCATAGCTCTCGTGCATAAAGCGGGGATCGATGTTAGCCACGTTGGGGATGTTGTCCCAGTTGATTTGCTGGAGCAGGTTCTCCTGGATCATGCGCTCGATCATGTAGTCGCTGGGGAAGATCACGTCGTAGCTCGAGCCGCCCATGGCGATCTTGGCGTACATGTCCTCGTTCGTCTCAAACGTCTCGTAGATGACCTTGATGCCGGTCTCCTGCTCGAACAGGTCAAGCACCTCAGGCTCGATGTAGTCGCCCCAGTTGTAGACGCTGATCGTCTCCTGCGCCAGCGCGAGCACCGGGCAGCACAGCAGCATGAGGGCGATCGCCCAAAGGACACACTTCTTCATTCTCGTTTCTCCTTCCAGATGGTCAAGATGATCACCGCGAAGCGCGGGGAACTCAGTAGGGAATGCGCACCTGCTCCACCTTTTTGTGGCTGCGCCCGTCCTTGCGCAGATCCTGCAGGTTGATGCCCACCAGCAGCACGAAGACGCAGGCGAAGATGATCGTGCTCAGCGCGTTGATCTTCGGGGAGATGCCGCGCTTGGCCATGGTGTAGATGGTGATGGACAGGTTCGACACGCCGGAGCCGGTCGTGAAGAAGCTGACCACAAAGTCGTCGATGGACATCGTCAGCGCCATGATGAAGCCGGAGAACACGCCGGGCATGATGTCCGGCAGGATCACGCGCAGAAAGCCCTGCAGCGGCGTCGCGCCCAGATCCTGCGCAGCCTCGGAGAGATTCGGGTCGAGCTGGCGCAGCTTGGGCAGGACGCTGAGCACCACATACGGCACGCAGAACGCGATGTGCGAGAGCAGCAGCGTGAGATAGCCCAGCTGGATGCGCGCCATCGCGTAGAGCAGCATCAGCGACACGCCGGTGACGACCTCGGAGTTGAGCATCGGCAGGTTGACGATGGAGAGCATGGCCTGCCGCGGGCGGCGCTTCATCTGGAACAGCGCAATCGCGCCGGCCGTGCCCAGCACGGTGGAGATCGCCGCGGCCAGCAGCCCGATGGACAGCGTGGTGCCCAGCGCGCCCATGATGGCGGAGTCGGTGAACAGTTCCTGATACCAGCGCAGCGTGAACCCGCCCCACTGCGCGCGGGACTTGCTGTCGTTGAAGGAATAGAGGATCAGCAGCACAATCGGCGCGTAGAGGAACGCCATGATCAGAAAGACATATGCTTTTCTCAGCTTCTTCATCAGAGGATGCGCACCTCCTTGTGCTGATCGTCATCCTTGTCCATGCGGTTCAGCGCGCCCATGAACGCCAGCACGACCACCATCACCAGCAGCGACAGCGTCGCGCCGAAGTGCCAGTCGCTGGACTTGCCGAACTGGTTCTGGATGATGTCGCCGATGAGCGGCACCTTGCCGCCGCCCATCAGCTGGCTGATGACGAACGTCGTCACCGCCGGCACGAACACCATCGTCACGCCCTCCAGCACGCCCGGCAGCGAGTAGGGCAGCGTCACCCGCAGGAAGCTCTTGCGCGGGCTGGCGCCCAGGTCGGCGGCGGCCTCCAGCAGGCTGCGGTCGATCTTCTCGATGACGGTGTAGATCGGCATGATCATGAAGCTCAGGTAGTTGTACACCATGCCGAGGATGACGGCCTTCTCGTTGTAGAGGAAGATGATCTTCTTGCCTACGCCCATGCTGTCCAGCCAGGCGTCGAAGGCGGGAATGGCGCTGCGCAGGCTGGCGATCCAGCTGTTGAGGATGCCGGAGTTCTCCAGGATGCTCATCCAGGAGTAGGTGCGCAGCAGGAAATTCATCCACATCGGCAGGATCAGCAGCATCAGCCACAGCGCGGGACGCTTGAAGTCCTTGCCGGTGAGGATCAGGGCCACCGGGTAGCCCAGCAGCAGGCAGATCACCGTGGTGATCACGGCCACCTTCAGCGAGCGCAGCAGCAGCTTGAGGTAGGTCGGCTCCAGCATGCGCTTGAAATTGGACAGCGACATCACCGCCCGGCGCTGCGGGCGCTCACGGGTCAGCGTGCCGTCCTCCAGCTGAAAGGCCGCCTGGCCGTCCTCGAGCACGACCTCGGTATACGCGGGCGTCTCCTCCACCGTCACGCCATACCACACGATCATGATCAGCGGCACGACGATGAAGATCATCGCCCACAGCACAAACGGCACCATCAGTGCCCGGTTTTTCTTCATGGCGGGCCTCCTCACTTCGCGCGCTCGGCATGGCGGCGCAGCACGTCGGGCGAGCAGTCGCTCTTGTGCATCACCTGAATGTCCCACGGGGCGACGGTGACCTTGACCGGCATGCCCACGGGCCGCGCGTGCGTGGAGTGCACCAGCAGCACAGTGTCGCCGCAGCGCACCTTCATTTCATAGTGCACGCCCTTGAACAGCAGCGATTCCACCACGCCGCTGGGCACGCCCTCGATGGGATCCTCCGCGGGCTTGAGCTTGACGTCCTCCGGGCGCAGGACGATATCGACCTCGGCGTTCTCGCCGAAGCCGCTGTCCACGCACGGGAACTCGCAGCCCAGGAAGCGCACCAGCTTATCGCGCACCATGGTCGCAGCCATGATGTTGCTGTCGCCGATGAAGTCCGCCACGAAGGCCGACTGCGGCTCGTTGTAGATGTCCTCCGGCGTGCCCAGCTGGAGAATCTCGCCTGCGCGCATGACGGCGACGCGGTCGCTCATGGTGAGCGCCTCCTCCTGATCGTGCGTGACGAAGATGAAGGTAATGCCGCTCTCGCGCTGGATGCGCTTGAGCTCGAGCTGCATTTCGCGCCGGAGCTTGAGATCCAGCGCGGCCAGCGGCTCGTCCAGCAGCAGCACGTCCGGCTGGTTGATCAGCG
>JBJEYK010000179.1:0-5617 GCA_051886775.1 Candidatus Ventricola sp.
GTGCGCTTCGGCGCGCCGGAGGACATTCTCGTCAGCGCCAAGCCGCACATCGGCACCGACAAGCTGGCGGGCGTGGTGAAGGCCATGCGCCAGCACATCCTCAGTCTGGGCGGAGAGGTGCGCTTCGGCGCGCGCATGACGGACATCCTGCAATCCGGCGGGCGCGTGCGCGCCGTCGTCTACGAGGATGCGTCCGGCACGCATGAGCTGCCCGCCGATCAGGTGATCCTGGCCATCGGGCACAGCGCGCGGGACACCTTTTCTCTGCTGCACGAGCGCGGCTTTTCCCTCGCGCAGAAGCCCTTCTCCATCGGCGCGCGCATCGAGCATCCTCAGGCGCTGATCAACCGCGCGCAGTACGGCGATTTTGCGGGGCATCCGGCGCTGAGCGCGGCGGACTACAAGCTGGCGCTGCATCTGCCCTCGGGCCGCAGCGTGTACACCTTCTGCATGTGCCCGGGCGGTACCGTGGTCGCCGCCGCCAGCGAGGACGGCAGCGTCGTGACCAACGGCATGAGCTGCTTCGCGCGGGACGGCGAAAACGCCAACAGCGCGCTGCTGGTCGGCGTCGGGCCGGAGGATTTCGGCTCCGATCATCCGCTGGCCGGCATGTTCCTGCAGCGGGAGATCGAGCAGCGCGCCTTCGCGCTGGGCGGTCGCAGCGGCAAGGCTCCTGCGCAGCGCGTCGGCGATCTGCTCGCCGGGCGCGCCAGCGACAGCATCGGCGCTGTCCGCCCCAGCTACCGCCCCGGCGTGGTGATGGGCGACCTGTCCGCACTGCTGCCAAGCTATGTCATCGATGCCATGCGCGAGGCGCTGCCGCTGCTCGGGCGCAGGCTGCGAGGCTTCGATCTGCCCGACGCCGTGCTGACCGGCCCGGAGACGCGATCCTCCTCCCCGGTGCGCATCCCGCGCGGCGAGGATCTCTCCAGCGTCGACGCTGCCGGGCTGTATCCCTGCGGCGAGGGTGCTGGCTATGCGGGCGGCATCACGTCCGCCGCAGTGGACGGCATGCGCTGCGCCGAGGCCGTGCTCGCCGCGCTGGGCGCCTGATTGGCAATGGCCATGCGCAGCTCCCGGCAGAGCGTGCACATCGTCACCGCCGCGTAGCGCCGGGCAGCCTCGTCCTGCGCGTCCTGTCGCGTCTGCTCGATGAGCGCGCACCAGTTGATCAGGCTCTGCGCCAGCTGGGTGTAGAGCGCGCTCTCCGGGTGCGTGCCAAGCGCCCGCTCCGCCGTCGCGCGCGTGTCGGCAAGCAGCGTCTCCAGCGTCTGGCTTTCATCCAGCAGCGCCGTCAGCAGCGCGTCGGGCAGCATGAGCAGCGCCTGAACCGCCTCCAGCGCGCCCGCATCGGCGGTCAGCCGCATGGACACGCGCGGCAGCGTTTCCCGGATGACATATCCCCCTTCCCCGGCGTTCAGCCCATCCCGGCTGAGCGCCACATCCGAGACGATGCGCATTTTGTCCCGCTGCCAGATGACGCAGCGCACGCCTTCGGCCTGGAGCCGCTGTGCCTCGCTGGCTGCGCGCTCACCGCTGTCGAACACGCCCATCTGAAGGGCAGCCACCTCGCGCTCGGGCAGCGTCAGCTCCGCCTGTGCGCTCCTGCCCGGGGCAAAAGCCTGCGCGGCCTGCATCCCCTGCCGCACCGTCTCCGCGATGCGCTGGCGCAATACCGGCGTCATCGCCGCGCCCGCCAGCAGCGCGACGATCGCCGCAACCAGCAGCCGCCTGCGAATGCGCTGCATGCGCTGTCTATGCCGCCGCTCAGAGACGATCCCCATGCGCATCCCTTCCCTTTCGTCGCCCTCGAACCTATGTGCCGCCCGGCGCCTTGATGCCTGCGGCGGCGCTGCGAATCAACGCTAGTATGAGGTGAACGCACATGAAGTATACGCTGGATACCATCCCCGTGCTGGACGCCTTCCGCACCGACTGCGAGTGTCCGCTCTGCCGCCTTCGGATTCACTGCGAGGATCAGTATGTGGACAGCATGCTCTCCTCCGCCTATATGGAGCCGGAATGGCGCATCCGCAGCAACGAGACGGGCTTTTGCACCCGCCATTTCGAGCTGATGTTCCGCCGCCGCAACCGGCTCGGTCTGGCGCTGATGACACACACGCACATGCAGGAGGTCGTCGCCTCGCTGGAGAAGATCCTCGGGGAGGGTACGCCGCGCCGCGGCCTGTTCGCGAAAAAGGGCGATGGCGACAGCGCGCCCGCCAAAATCCGCGCGCGCATCGCAGGCTGCGTGATCTGCGAGCAGATGGATGCGGCGCTGCGCCGCTACGGCTACACCATTGCGCAGCTGTATTTCACAAACAGCGAGTTCAAAACGCTCTTTGAGCAGTCGAAGGGCTTCTGCCTGCCGCACCTCGCGCTCGTGCTGGAGCTGGCGGCGGAGACGCTCTCCGGCGCGCAGCAGACGGAATTTCAAAAGGCCGTCGCCGCGCTGGAGCTGGACAGCCTGCGCCGCGTAGAGGGCGAGCTGGAGTGGTTCACCCTCAAGTTCGACTACCGCAACGACGGCAAGCCCTGGGGCAACAGCCAGGACGCGCCGGAGCGCGCCATCAACAAGCTGATGGGCGCGTGCGTCGGCGCAGAGGCGGAGATGCCCGCGCACAATGACTGAGAGGCGCCTATGAAGCACCTGTTTGTGATCGGCGGCCCCATGGGCGTGGGCAAGACGGCTGCCTGCCGCCAGCTTCAGCAGCTGCTCAGCCGCAGCGTGTTTCTCGACGGCGACTGGTGCTGGGACATGCGCCCCTTCGTGGTCAGCGACGAGACCCGCGCCATGGTGATGGACAACATCGCGCACCTGCTCGGCAATTTTCTGCGCTGCTCCGCCTTCGATCACGTCATCTTTTGCTGGGTGATCCATCAGCAGGCCATCCTCGACGAGCTGCTTGCGCGCCTGCCGCTGGAGGGCGTCGCGGTCGTGTGCGTGTCGCTCATCTGCTCGGAGGCAGCGCTGACCGAGCGGCTTTGCCGCGATATCGGCGCGGGTCTGCGCACACCCGACGTGCTCGCGCGAAGCCTCGCCTATCTGCCGCTGTATGGCGCGCTGGATACACATCGGCTGGACACCACACATCTGACCGCCCTGCAAACGGCGCAGGCCATCCTCCGCATAGCCGACGAGGCGTGAGCAAATCCGCTCGCGCCTCGCTTTGCAGACCATGGATTTCTCCGGCAAAGAAAAACCGCCAGAACCTATTCCAGGCTCTGGCGTGAAATGGAGCGGTAGACGAGATTCGGACTCGCGACATCCACCTTGGCAAGGTGGCACTCTACCACTGAGCTACTACCGCATCGCTCACTTGCGAAGACGATTATACCGCTGCGTGGCAGAATTGTCAACCCCATTTTTCACTTTTTCGCGCTGATTCGCCTCATTTGAGAATCGAGAGCATGGCGTCCCTGCTGTATCCCTGATTCCCCTCGAACGGATCGATTTCGATGGACGAGGGATAGGCGGCGTCAAGCAGCTGATGGTAGGTGCCCTCGGTCACCTCCACGTCGTTCCAGGTGTAGGAATCGAATCCGACCCGCCGACCCTGCTCGTCCCAGTCTCCGTAGCCGGAATAGGTGCCCCGGGCGACCTCCTCCCATCCGCTGCTTCCGATGCGGTAGACCAGATCGTAATAATACCCCATGTGGCCAGCGTCGTTGCACAGCAGGTTGCCGCGCTCGACGTAGGTGAAATGCAGCCGGTGGGTCTGAAGCAGATCGACCTTCCCGCCGACATACGTCAGAATCTGGCAGCCGCCCGCCTCCGCGCCGGTGTACACCGCCAGCTCGGGCACGTCGTCGTCGTTCACATAGAGCAGCGCATAGCGCTCCCCCAGCGTGTCGGCACGCACATAGGAGAGATAGGCGGAGCGCCAGGTGCCTGCCGTCGTCTGCCCGCTGATGCCACCGGAAGAAGCCGTCCCGTTTTGCAGGTTGACCAGCTTCGCACTGATGAAGCCGTGCGTGCCGTTCAGGTCGACATAATACCAGTGCTCCGCCGTTTCACCCAGAATGGTGACCCGGTCGCCGCCGTACGCCCGCCCTGCGATCTGATACTCCGTGGACGGGCCTGTGCGCAGATTGGCGTAATTGGGCGCAGATACCCAGCCAGCGGGCTGGCGCGGAATCACCTGATCCGCCGCGCTGCCCCAGCGCAGATAGCGGGACATCATGTAGCCGCTCTGCGTGCCGATGCCCACCTTCACCCAGGTCTTCTCCGGATCGGATTTGCACTGCACCTGCGTGCCCGTGAAGTACAGGCCCAGCGAATCGGACTTGGTCGTCGCCTCCGCGCGCAGATGCACCTTGGTGGAATTGCCGGCGTCGATCACCGCCGTGCCGTAGCTCGCCGCCGCAGCCGAGGCTGCCAGCAGGCCGAGCACCAGGCTCGCGCACAGCGCTGCGAACCATTTTTTCATACGGAGTTTTCCCCTTCCTTTGCGGCACGGCAGGCCGGTGAAGCCTGCGCGCCGTTTCTGCGTATATGACGAGCTTTCCGGGGAAATTCTTCCATACACCGGTGGCAATTTCCTGCTTTTGGGCGATATTTTGTTTTGCGCGCCGGTTTACCGCTTTACAGTGAACAGCCCGTCCCGGCTGCAGCCGATATACAGGGTGCAGTGCGGCATGTCCGGCATGCGCAGCTCGCCGCCCTGCTCCGGATACAGCCGCACCAGCAGCACCCGGTCATAGCCCACGCACGCCACAAAGCGGATGTGGTGCTCCTTGGTCATTTCATGCCCGAAGGACAGGTACAGCTCCCCATCCATCGGCTCGATCGTCACCGCGTGCGCCTCGTCGCACGGCCCCGGCTCCAGCGCCTTCAGGTTCCTGCCGCAGCAGGCGATCTGCGCCTCGCCCGTGGCGGCGATTACATTGCCGCACACCGGGCACACAAAAAAGCGAATCCTTCTCATATTGCCTCCGTCCTTTTCATTGGGATCGAGCGTTCCCGACAGCACCGCGGAAATCTGCACCCCCAGCACCTGCGAGATCGCCGGAAGCAGCGACACGTCCGGGCAGCCCATGGCCCGCTCCCACTTGCTGACCGCCTTATCGCTCACCTGCAGCCGCGCGGCCAGCTCGCGCTGCGTCATGCCCTTTTCCATGCGAAGCGCGCGGATCAGCGCGCCGATTCTCTGTGCATCCATCGTCTTCGCCTCCCTGCGTTCAGCATAACGGATGCGGCGGCAAATTGCAACCGACGCAGCGTAGAGTTGCCGGAGATTGTCAAAAAAACTTGCGATTTCTGCCTTTTTGTGGTATAGTGTTTGCGTTTGACGGCCGGCACTCCGGCCGATGCACTCCTGCCCAACCGGGCAAACATCAATCTGGAGGAATTGCACATGTCTGAGAAAGCACTTGTCGGCTCCCTGATCATCGGCCAGTCCGGCGGCCCGTCCGCTGTGATCAACTGCTCCGCCTACGGCGTGATCAAGGCTGGCCTGGAGAATCCGAATATCACCCGCGTCTATGGCGCGCACCATGGCATCAAGGGCGTGCTGAACGACGAGCTGATGATCATGGACGAGGAGGACGCCGCCGAGCTGGAGAACATGCTCCACACCCCGTCCTCCGCGCTGGGCTCCTGCCGCTACAAGATCGC
>JBJEYK010000180.1:0-5580 GCA_051886775.1 Candidatus Ventricola sp.
GAGCACGACGATGAGGGTGAACATCACCAGCAGGAAGCCGGCTTCGAAGGAGGCGAGCTTCTTGACGCCGATGGCGCCCATCGGGCCGTTGACGCCGATGGTGCCCGGCAGATTGGGATCGAGGAAGCCGAAGTGCACCGATCGCCCCTCGAAGGAGAAGTAGACACAGTTGAGCAGATTGCGAATGATCTCGCCGAAGGCCAGGGTAACGATGGCCAGATAGTCGCCGCGCAGGCGCAGCACGGGGATGCCGATGAGCACGCCCGCGATGGCGGCCACCACGCCGCCCACAGCCAGCGCCGCGAGCAGGCGTGCCAGCTCGAGGTTGGCCTCCGGGAAGGCGGAGAGCATCCACTGGCTGATCAGGATGCCGGAGAACGCGCCCACGCTCATGAAGCCGGCGTGGCCCAGGCTCAGCTCGCCGGAGATGCCGACGGTGAGGTTCAGCGACACGGCCATGACGATGTACACGCAGATCGGCACGAGCTGACCCTTGAGCGAGCGGGTCATCTTGAAGCCGGGGATCATGCCCGACAGCGCCAGCTCACACAGCAGGAAGGCGACGATGACCATGGCGTAGGTGATGAAATTCTTGGAGAGCTTCTTGCTTTTCATGGCGGACACCTCACACCTTCTCATGGACTTTCTTGCCCAGCAGGCCGGTGGGCTTGACGAGCAGCACGATAATCAGCACGGCGAAGACCAGCGCATCGCCCAGCTCGGTGGAGACGTAGGCCTTGCCCAGGATCTCGATCACGCCCAGCAGGATGCCGCCCACCAGTGCGCCCGGGATGGAGCCGATGCCGCCGAAGACCGCTGCGGTGAACGCCTTGATGCCGGGCATCGAGCCGGTGGTGGGCATCAGCACGGGATAGGCGGAGCAAAGCAGCACGCCCGCGATCGCCGCCAGGCCGGAGCCGATGGCGAAGGTCATGGAGATGGTGGCGTTGACGTTGATGCCCATCAGCTCGGCCGCGCCGCGGTCCTCGGACACGGCGCGCATGGCCTTGCCCATCTTGGTGCGGCTGGTGAACTGGGTGAGGGCGATCATGATGACGATATTGGCCAGCACGGTCACGATGGTCTCGCTGGTGATGCGCAACTGGCCACCGAAGAGCACGATGGTGCCCAGATCGATGACGCTCTTGAAGCTCTTGGGGTTCGCGCCCCAGATGAGCAGGGCGAGGTTTTGCAGCAGCCAGCTCATGCCGATGGCGGTGATGAGCACGGCAAGGCTGGTGGCCTGGCGCAGCGGCTTGTAGGCCAGGCGCTCGATGGTGATGCCCAGCAGCGTGCACACGGCCACGGAGACGACCACCGATACCAGCGGCGGCATGCCCCAGTACTGGGTGGCGGAGAAGGACACAAACGCGCCGACCATGATGACGTCGCCATGCGCGAAGTTGAGCATTTTGGCGATGCCGTAGACCATCGAATAGCCCAGGGCGATGATGGCGTAGACAGAGCCGAGGCTGATGCCGTTGACCAGATATGAAAGGAACTGAATCATGTTCCGTTACCTCTCCCTTCCGTACAGGATGTGCTGTGGAGCGCGGGGTGCTCCCATTATCCGGGGGAATCAACGCGAAAGGCTCCCCGACCGGAAAAGCCAGGCCGGGGAGCTGTTCAGGGTCGCTTTATCGGGATTACTTCACGCCGACGTACACGCCGTCCTTGATGACCACGGCGGTCGGGGTCTTGTCAACCTCGCCGGTGGCATCCCAGCGCATGGTGCCGGTCAGACCGGTGACCTCGATCTCCTGCATGGCAGCGATCATCGGGTCGCAGGCGTCCTCAGCGGCGGTATCGGCGGTGACGCCGGCCTTCTCGATGGCGGCCTTCAGGGCGTAGACACCGTCATAGGCGTCAGCGGCGAACTGGTTCGGGATCTCGCCGTGCTTCGCCTGATAGGCGGCGACGAAATTCTTGGTGAGGTCGTCCTCAGCGTCGGCGGAGAACGGGGTCAGCAGCATGACGCCCTCGGCCAGGGAAGCGTCGAAGCCCTCAAGGGTGAGGATGCCGTCCATGCCGTCCACGCCGAAGAAGATCGGGGCGTAGCCCACGGAGGCGCACTGCGCCAGGATCAGGGAAGCCGGGGTGTAGTAGATCGGCAGGAAGACCAGCTCAGCGCCCGCCTCCTGCATCTTGGCGATCTGCACGGAGAAGTCGGCGTTGGTGTCGTCGGAGAAGGCAGCCTCGGCGACGATCTCCAGGCCCAGCTCAGCAGCCTTGGTCTTGAAGGAGTTGTAGATGCCGATGGAGTAGTCCAGCGCGTTGTTGTAGATAACGCCGACCTTGGTGGCCAGCTGCTTGTCGCAGATGTACTGCGCGGAGGCCAGGCCCTGCGCGGAATCCTTGAAGCAGACGCGGAACATGTTGTCCTTGCCGTCGGTGATCACGTCGGCGGAGCCGGACGGCGTGAGCATGAACACGCGATCCTCAAACGCGACGTCGGACACGGCGATGCAGGAGCCGGAGGTGACGGTGGAGAGCATGATGCTCACGCCCTTGTCCAGCAGGTCGTTGTAGGCGTTGACGCCCAGCTCGCCGTCGCCCTGATCGTCCGCCGGCAGGATCTCCAGCTGGACGCCGCCCAGCGCGTTGATCTCCTCAGCGGCGATCTGCGCGCCGTACTGCACGGCCAGGCCGTACACGGCGTAGGGGCCGGTCATCGGCCCGATGACGCCGATCTTGATGGTGTCTTCGGCCATCGCGAAGGTCGCGGTCAGCGCCATGACGAGCGCCAGAGCGATCACGAGAAGCTTCTTCATAGTGTATTCCCCCTGTATTCGGGCACGCGGCCCGGGATTTGTTCAGCGCTGGACCGGAGGGCCGCGGCAACTGATGGGAAACATTATACATCAATTGCCCCGTGGAAACAAGGGATTCCTATTCACTTTTCTTCACGAACGCGATGAATCCTTTTCAACTATATGAATGGCAGGATCAACAAAATTGCAATTCAGGGGGTTTTTCGGGCATCTTCTGCTGTACATTCGCAGAGGAAGCCTGTATAATATGAGCGAGGATCATGCGTTCGGGCGGGCGAGGGCGCCTGCCCGGGAGGGAGAGCGGAATGAAGCGGAATATGGCTGCGCTGCTGGGCGCATTTTTATGCTGGGGCAGCCTGTATGTGGTATCGAAGGTGGCGCTGCGGACGATCCCGCCGGTGACGCTGCTGCTGCTGCGCTATCTGGTGGCGGTGCCGACGCTGCTGCTGCTGCTGCGCCTGCGCGGTGCGCTCAGGCCCCTGCGGCGAGAGGACGCGCCGACCATCCTGGCTATCGGCATGACGGGCTACTTCTTCAGCTTCTGCCTGCAAATGCTGGGCATTAGCCGCCTGAGCGGCTCGGTGTCCTCGCTGCTGGGCGCGATGAACCCGATCTTCATCCCGATTCTGGCGGCGATTTTCCTGGGCGAACGGCTGACTCTGAAGAAGGTGCTGTGCGTGGCCGTCTCCATGACCGGCGTCGTGGTGATCGTGGGCGTCGGCGGCACGGCGGATCCGCTGGGCGTACTGCTGATGCTCTCCAGCGTGTTCCTTTGGTCGAGCGCTTCTATTATAATACGCCGCCTGGGAGGCCGGTACGATCCCATGCAGATCGCGATGATGGCGATTGCCTGCGCGATCCTGCCCACGGGCGTCTGGTCCGCTGTGGAGCTGCAAAGCAGCTCGATTGCGTTTCCGATGGCCAGCGTGCTGGCGGTGCTGTTCATGGGCACCATTGGCACGGCGGCCCCGCATTCGCTGTGGAACTACTGTCTCTCGCGCATGGATGCCAGCTTCTGCTCGATGTTCTATCCCCTGCAGCCGCTGGTCGCCTCCACGCTGGGGGTCATCTTCCTGGGCGAGCAGATCACGGTCAGCTATGTGATCGGCGCGCTGATCATCAGCTGCGGCATCGTCGCGGCGGTGGTCACGGGGAAGAAAAAGGCATAGGCTGGCGATGCGGATTTGCCGCCACATCCTTGCAGTACCAGAGAAACGGGATGTTCCCGCAGAACTGAGCAGGACGATTATGGGAGGGCAGCACATGCTTTATGATCAGGTAAGGGAAAGCGCAGACTACATCCGCTCCAGGGTGAACGCCAGGGCAGAGATCGCGGTGATTCTGGGAAGCGGCCTGGGCAAGCTCGTGGACATCATGGAAAACAAGGAGATCGTACCATACAAGCAGATTCCCCATTTTCCGCAAAGCTCTGTTGCGGGACACGCGGGCAACCTGGTTTTTGGCAGCATCGGAAACACGAGAATCATGGCGCTGCAGGGGCGCTTCCACTACTACGAAGGCTTCTCCATGAAGGAGGTTGCCTATCCTGTCTATGTGATGAAGCTGTTGGGCATTGAAAAGATGATTGTGACCAATGCCTGCGGCGGCATCAACGAAGCGTTCCGCCCGGGCGATCTGATGATTATCGACGATTTCATCAATTCGGTCAGCGACAATCCCCTGATGGGCGCCAATGACGAACGGTTCGGCCCCAGATTCCCCGACATGTCTGAGCCGTTCAGCAAGGCGCTGAGGGAAAAAGCCCAAAAAGCGGCGGACGAGCTGGGCATCGAGACCAGGCACGGCGTCTATACCCTGTTCCAGGGGCCATATTATGAAACTGCCGCAGAGATCCGGATGTTCAAAAACGCAGGCAGCGATGCCATCGGCATGTCCACCGTGCCGGAAACCATCGCAGCCAACTATGTCGGTATCAAGACACTGGGCATTGCCTGCATCACGAACATGGCAACGGGACTGCGCACAGGAAAGCACAGCCATGAAGAGGTGGTCGCCATTGCCGAGAAAACCAGCGAGAAGCTCTGCATGTGGATCGAGAAGCTGCTGAAGGACTGGGATCGTTACTGAGAGCCGTATCACGGTGCGTTTCCGGGATGGCTGATCGCGAAGAGAGCATCTCCAGGCCGACTCCGGCGCGGCGAGCCTTTTTCACCGGATGCTTCACAAGCAAAGGCGTTCACCGTATGATGTCACGGCAAAACGGCAAGCAGCCGGTGGCGTCGTCGCCAAGGACGTGTGAATCCTGCTGCTATGTGCCCGGGCCTGAAGCTTTGCGCAAGGATTTGCATCACGAAAGGAAAGCAACACACGCCCGCTCCGGCGATGCTCCGGGGCGGGCGCTTCATATTGTATTATTCTCCGCTGGCGCCGTAGTTGGACAGCACGCGCGCGGAGGGATCGTCCACATCGCAGCCGGGCCAGGTGCGGTTGGGCATCCAGAAATCGACAACCATCTGCGACTGGCCGGGGTAGAACTGCTCAAACAGCTCGCGGTAGAGCAGGCTCTCCTTGGTGAAGGGGCGCGCGTGGGTGTAGCGCGCGGCGCGGGCGGCGGCCTCCTCGTCGGTGTACTGCGTCTCGGCGAAGGCCTTCAGGTCGTTGACCATCGAGTGGCCGACCGCGTCGGAGAACGCGGCCTTCTGCCGCCAGAGGATGCTCTCGGGCAGCAGGTGATCCTCGGCGAACGCCTTGCGCAGCAGGTACTTGCCCATGCCGGTGCGGTTCATCTTCAGCGCCGGGTCGATGCTCATCGCGTAGCGCACGAAGGCCAGGTCGCCGAAGGGCACGC
>JBJEYK010000181.1:0-5566 GCA_051886775.1 Candidatus Ventricola sp.
GTCAGCTCCTGCGCGTCCTCCATCGTCATCTGGTCGCAGAGCGTGACGGACTGCCTGAGCATGTCCAGATCGTGATAGCCATTGTCCAGCACGCCGACCACGTCGAGCGTCCAGTTGATCTTCGCGCGCGCCTGTATATTTAGCTTCATCTGCAATCCCTCCGCATGTCGCTTGGCTCATTGTACCACAGATCGCGCGAAACGGCAACAAATGCCCGTCTTGCGCCCAAGCTCCCCAGATTCCTCCACTTCTTCATCATTTTCCCACTTAATTTATCTGTTTTCATCCACTGCATGCCTGCTATTTTCCATTTTTATTCCTCATCCCTCCACTTTTTTCCCCTTTCCTGTCGCATCGCCGCTTGACAAGCGCGCCGGCTTCCATTATGATGGAGCAATCACTCAGGAAAGGATTTGTTATCTTGCGCATCTCCCCCCGGCGCTGCGCCCTGGCCCTCGCAGGCAGCGCCATTCTGGCCTTCGGTCTGTATCACGTCCACGCCTTTTCCGGCGTGACGGAGGGCGGCGTGCTCGGGCTGACGCTGCTTTTGCACCACTGGCTGGGCATATCGCCGGCCATTTCCGGGCTGGTGCTCAACGTGTGCTGCTACCTGCTGGGCTGGCGCACGCTCGGCAGGAGCTTCCTCGTCTATTCTGCGGTCGCCGGAGGCGGCTTTTCTGTGTTTTACGCCCTCTTTGAGCAGTTCCCGCCGCTGTGGCCGGCGCTTGCCGGGATGCCGCTGCTCGCAGCCGTCGTCGGCGCGCTGTTCGTGGGCGTGGGCGTCGGGCTGAGCGTGCGCGCAGGCGGCGCGCCCGGCGGCGACGACGCGCTGGCCATGTCGCTGGGGCAGCTGCTGCACCAGCCCATCGAGCGGATCTATCTGATCAGCGACCTGGTGGTGCTCGGCCTGTCTGTCTCCTATCTGCCGCCGGTCAACCTCGCGTGCTCACTGCTGACGGTACTGCTCTCCGGGCAGCTCATCGGGCTGATCCAGCGCATTCCCGCCATGCGCCGCAGCGCATCATAAAAGGAGCGCATCCTCCACTTCTTCCCGGATTCGAGAAGAACTATGCAGGATGCGCTCCCCTTTTGCCCCATTACATGCCGATTCTGGCCTTATTTCTCCACATCCGCGCCCAGGAAGGCCTCCTCCGCGATGGCAGCCAGGCGGCGGGTAATGCGCATGATGCCATTGTCGCGGTTGGATTTGCAGCCGTTGACCATGAGCACCAGCACCGTCTCGGTCTCCGGCTCCACATACAGGTTGCACACGACGCCCTCGTCCGTGCCCTGATGGCCGTATACGCGCCTGCCCTCAAGCAGCGTATCCTGGCGGATGGTGAAGAAGGAATAGGGCGAGTCCGCCGTGATGCCGTCCGTCTCCGGGGAATGCTCCCGGCGTGTCATGGCGACGGCTTCCTCGCTCAGCACGCGCACGCCGTCTACCGTGCCGTCCCCGGCCAGGGCGATGCCCAGCCTCAGCAGGTCGCGCGGGCGGATGAGCAGGCTGCCGATCGTCACGCGGTAGTGCGTGTCGGGCGAGGCCTCCTCCAGGTACGGCTGGCGCAGCATGTACGACGGCGAGGCATAGAGCGAGCCGTCCTTTTTATAGGTGGCCGCGACGTCCTCCGGCTCGGCGAGCTGATGGATCGTGTAGGCGGCGTCGATGCCCAGCGGCGCAAAGAGAAATTCGCGCATGAAGCTGGAGACGTCCTGCCCCGTCACCGATTCGATGATCGCGCCGGTGATGCCCGCGCCGAAGTTGGAATAGGTGTACCTGCTGCCCGGGCGCACCGTGCTCTTGAAATTGGAGCGCGCCTTCTTTTCGACGCTGATCATGTTCTCCAGCAGGCTGGACTTGCTGGAGAAGCCGCTGTTCTCCACCAGGCCCGCCGTGTGCGACATCAGCATGCGCAGCGTGATGGGCGTGTCGGGATAGGCGGGATTGCGCACCGTGTAGCCCAGATAGGCGCTGATGTCCTCGTCCGGGGCGAGCAGCCCCTCGTCCATCATCCGCAGAAGGCCGATGCCTGTCACCAGCTTCGTCACCGACGCGCAGCGGAACACCGTTCTGTCCGTCACCGGCACGCCGGTCGTCTTCTGCTGCACGCCATAGTACCGCTCGTAGACCAGCTCGCCCTTCTGGGCAACCAGAAACGCACCGCCCACCGTTTTTGTGTCGGCAAAGACCTTGTCCACCAGCGCGTCCATGTCCTGCGCGCAGGCGGGTGCGCATGCCAGCAGCAGCAAGATCAGCAGCAGCGCCGCCGCCCATCCTCTTGTCATCGCTCGCTCCTCCCTCGAATAGCAGCTCATTGCATCATATGGCAGCATATCCGCACCACAGCGGGCGCGAATACAGCGTATCAGCAAACTCCGCAAACAGCTCCGGGGATGAATGAAGGGGCCGCAGCCCCTTCATATCCAATCCGCAGGACCGGCTTTGCCGGTTCGAGGAGCAGACGCAGTCTGCTTCCTTGATCATTTGGAGTGTGCCCGCAGGGCGCGCGAGAAATGATGCTTTCTCGTTCCCCATCCGCCGCAAGGATGCGACAGCAGACCTGCAGCGGCAGATCGTCGACAACACTTGTCGGCGGTCTGCATCCGCGCCACAGCGGGCGCGGATACCGGTTCATCACTTGCCATCCAGCTTGTCGAGCATATCCCACACGCCCAGCATGTACATCACGCCCAGCGCGCGATCGTACAGGCCGTAGCCCGGGCGGACATTGCCAGGGCCTTCTCCCCACAGATGGCGGCCATGATCCGGGCGGATATAGCCATTGAAGCCGCAGTCGTGGTAGGCCTTGAGGATATCCAGGATGCCGGTGTCGCCGTCGCAATCGCGGTGGCTGGCCTCGGAGAAATCGCCGTTGGGGAAGTGCTTGACGTTGCGGATGTGCGCAAAGGCAATGCGGTCGCAGTGCTTGCGCACGATGTCGGCGACGTTGTTGTTCGGATCCGCGTTGAGCGAGCCGGAGCACAGCGTCAGGCAGTTGTACTCGTCGTCGACCATGCTCAGGAAGCGGTCGATGTTCTCCGCATTGGTCAGCAGGCGCGGCAGGCCGAAGATGTCCCACGGCGGATCGTCCATGTGGATGGCCATCTTGATGTCGCACTCACGGCAGGTGGGCATGATCGCCTCCAGGAAGTACTTGAGGTTGGCCCAGAGCGTCTCATGATCCACGCCCTTGTACTTTTTGAACAGCTCGTCCAGCTTGGCCATGCGCTCCGGCTCCCAGCCGGGGAAGGTCATGTTGTACTTCTCGGTGAAGCCCATGATATACTGCGCCATAGCGTTGTAGTCGTCCTGAATCATGTTCTTCTCGTAGTACAGCGCGGTGGAGCCGTCGCCGACCGGGTGGAACAGATCAGAGCGCGTCCAGTCGAAGACCGGCATAAAGTTGTAGCAGATCACCTTCACGCCGAACTGAGCCAGGTTGCGGATGCACTGCTTGTAATTCTCGATGTACTGATCGCGGGTGGGCAGACCGATCTTGATGTCGTCGTGCACGTTCACCGACTCGACGACGTCCATGTCAAAGCCGTACGGCTCGAGCTGCTTTTGCACCCGGGCGATCTCCTCCACCGTCCAAATCTCGCCGGGCATCTTGTCGTGCAGCGCCCAGACGATGCTGGTCACGCCGGGAATCTGCCGGATATCCGCCAGGGAAATCTTGTCGTTCCCCTCGCCATACCATCGGAATCCCATTTTCATCTGCAAATCACTCCCTTTCAAGTTGTTGCGTGCTTCTATTTTACCATATCCGGCGCGCGCCTGTCATCCTCCCGGCAAACATTCCCCCCAAAAAGCGCGCGTTTTTTTGCCCGGCGCGGCGCGGCCCGACCCGGGCAAAAAAAGAATTGCTTTTCGCGCCCCCAGCAGATATACTATATGCAATGACTATGCAACAACTGCGCAAGGAGTATGACATCATGATTCTGCTGTTTCCCAAGTATCTCAAGCGGATGCTTCTCATCTGCGCCGCCTACATCGCGCTGGTCGCCGTGCTGCTGGCGCTCAATCCCGGCCGCGGCCTGGTGCTGACGCTGATCATCGCCGCCTTCGGCCTGGTGCTGGTGGTGATCTCTCAGCTGCTTAACGCCGTGAACATGCACAGCCGCCTGCTCTCCAAGCTCTATGGCGAGCTGGACGCTGAGGGCTTCCTGCGCGAGTACGAGCCCAAGCTCCAGCTGAAGCTGCGCAACCAGAACATGCGCCTGATGGTCCGCCTGCACATCTCCAACGCCTACTGCGCGCTGGGCCGGTTCGACGATGCCATCGCCCTGCTCGCCTCCATCACGCTGGAAAAGACCGGCAAGCCCGAGGAGGATATGCTCTCGCGCTTTGCCATCGTCAGCAACCTGTGCTACTGCGCCGAGCAGAAGGGCGACCTGGAGGCCGCCCAGCGCTATCTGGACGAGCTGCTTGCCCTCAAGGCGCAGCTGGAGCCTCTGCAGAGCAGCAAGCCGGAGAACAAGCGCATGGTGTTCAACACCGAGCTCAACGAGCTGTGCATGCAGTACCTGAAGACCGGAAGCGCCGACGTCAAGGCCTTCAAGGCGCTGGCGCAGAGCAATTCCCAGCAGCTGCACCGCGTCACGATCTCCCTGTGGATCGCCCGCTGCTATCTGGCCCAGAACAACCGCCGCGAGGCCGAAAAGCTGCTGCGCCAGATCGTCAAGCTCGCGCCGAACCTCTATCCCGGCCAGGAGGCTCAAAGCCTCCTTTCCGCCCTGCCCGCCAGGGACGAGGCCGACGCGTGACGAGGAGCGCCGTATTTCCGGCGGGTGCTTGACTTTCCACAGGGGCTGTGCTATACTCTGCTTGATTATCGAGCCGGCCCTTCGCATGTCTTCGCCGGCGACGGTCAAATTTCATCAGAATTGGAGAGAGCGGCTATGGAGAGAATCAAGACGCTGGAAACCCGCAACATGTGCGAGAGCGCCAAGAACGGCGGCTGCGGCGAGTGCCAGACCTCTTGCCAGTCCGCCTGCAAGACCAGCTGCGGCGTGGCCAATCAGCAGTGCGAGAACAAGTAACCCCGGGTAATCCTGCCGCCTTCGGGCGGCACTTTTTGTGCCCTTTTGGCTTTGTTCTTTCCTCGCCGATCCATCTGCGCGGCAAGGCCGGCCGTCCCGGGAAAGGGGGGGCCGGCAGCCATGCGAAAGACCCGTATCATCATGTGGAGGACTGTATGATCCATCAGTATCAGCTCAACGGCTATAACATCGTGCTGGACACCTGCTCCGGCTCCGTCCACAGCGTGGACGACGTCGCCTACGACATCATCGCTCTGTTTGAAGGCACGCCGGAGGACGAAATCGTTCGCCGGATGCTCGAAAAATACGCCGGTCGCCCGGATGTGACCGAGGACGAGCTGCGCGCGTGCATCGCCGACGTGCGCGCTCTGCGGGATGCGGGCAAGCTCTTCTCGCCCGACACCTTCGCCCCGATGGCCGGCACGCTCAAGGAGCGCTCCGGCGACGTGGTCAAGGCGCTGTGCCTGCATGTGGCGCACACCTGCAACCTCAACTGCGCCTACTGCTTCGCCAGCCAGGGCAA
>JBJEYK010000182.1:0-5554 GCA_051886775.1 Candidatus Ventricola sp.
ACCTCCGACAAGATCGACCGCGTGGTCACCAACCGCTTTCTGGCCCTGCCGATCTTCGCGGTGGTCATGTTCCTGGTCTACTACATCTCCGTGACGACCATCGGCACCATTGTCACCGACTTCACCAACGACGTGTTCGTCGGCGAGTGGATTCAGGAGCCGGTTCGCGGCCTGCTTGAGGGCATCGGCACGGCGGACTGGCTGACCGGCCTCATCTGCGACGGCATCATCGCCGGCGTGGGCGCGGTCATCGGCTTCGTGCCGCAGATGCTCGTGCTCTTCTTCCTGCTGGCGATTCTGGAGGACGTGGGCTACATGGCGCGCATCGCGTTCATCATGGACCGCATCTTCCGCAAGTTCGGCCTCTCGGGCAAGAGCTTCATCCCGATGCTCATCGGCACGGGCTGCGGCGTACCGGGCGTCATGGCGTCCCGCACGATCGAGAACGACCGCGACCGCAAGATGACCATCATCACCACGACCTTCATGCCCTGCGGCGCGAAGATGCCCATCATCGCGCTGATCGCGGGCGCGCTGTTCCACAACGCGGGCTGGGTCGCCGTCTCCGCGTACTTCATCGGCATGGCGGCCATCATCGTCAGCGGCATCATGCTCAAGAAGACGAAGATGTTCGCGGGCGACCCCGCGCCGTTCGTCATGGAGCTGCCGGCGTATCACTTCCCCAGCGCCAAGAACGTGCTGCACAGCATGTGGGAGCGTGGCTGGAGCTTCATCAAGCGCGCGGGCACAGTCATCCTCGTGTCCTCGATCATCATCTGGTTTGCCCAGTCCTACGGCTGGGAGGCGCGCGTGCCGGAAGTCGAGCTGGCTAAGGGCGTCGAAGTCACCGAGACTGCTGAAGCCGCCGAGGACGCGCCCTTGACCTTCGGCGCCGTCGAGGACGCGGACAACAGCATTCTGGGCCGCGTGGGCGGCGTGATCGCGCCGGTCTTCAGCCCGCTGGGCTTTGCGGACTGGCGTCCGACCGTGGCGACGATCACCGGCCTTGTGGCGAAGGAAGAGGTCGTCAACGTGTTCGGCATCGTCTACGGCACGGACACGGATGACGAAGCGACGGCGGACATCGTCGATGAGGGCGACGCGGAGCGCATGGAGGAGACGCTCTCCCCGATTGCCGCGGCGTTTGACGAGACGAGCGGCGGCTACGGCCAGCTGGCGGCCTTCGCCTTCATGATCTTCAACCTGCTCTGCGCGCCGTGCTTCGCGGCCATCGGCGCGATCAAGCGCGAGATGAACAGCGCCAAGTGGACCTGGTTCGCCATCGGCTATCAGTGCATCTTCGCCTATGTCATCGCCCTGATCGTCTATCAGCTGGGCCGCGCCTTCGCCGGTGCGAATGTAACCGTCTGGTCGTTTGTGGCCATCGTGCTGCTGGCCGGCCTTATCTACATGCTGCTGCGCAAAAACAGGTACGACGACAACCATCTGACGCAGAAGGTCTGAGATTCCCCCTCTACCTAAAATGGAAAGGACGTGCCCGGATATGGCGACATGGATCATCGGCGGCATACTGACCGTCATTGTGGCGGTCATCATCATCAAAATGGTGAAGGACAAGCGCAGCGGAAAGGGCGGCTGCGACGGGGACTGCGGCAAGTGCCACGGCTGCCACTGATCACAATCTGCGCTGATCCCCGGGATTGATGCTGGTATCCCTCCGGAAATCATGGTATAATGGGCCAAAGCACAAAGGGAGTGGGTATATGGGCATTGTGGTGATCGGCGCAACCTTCATGGATATCAAGGGCTTCCCGGATGGGCTGTACATCCCTGACGGGCGAAACGTGGGCCGGGTGGAGCAGATTCACGGCGGCGTGGCGCGCAACGTGGCGGAGGATATCGCCAACGTGGAGCTTCGCCCGACGTTTGTGAGCATCGTGGATGACACGCCCCTGGGCGAGGCAGTGGTGCGCAAGCTGCGCAATCACAAGGTCAATACCGACTATATCCTCACCCGGGCCGACGGCATGGGCGTGTGGCTGGCGGTGTTCGACAACCACGGCGACGTCGCCGGCTCCATCTCCAAACGGCCCAACATGCTGCCGCTGGTGGATTTGCTCGAGGACAAGGGCGACGAGATCTTCGCAGCGGCGGACTCTGTGGTGCTGGAGGTCGACCTGGACAAGGAAATCGTCAAGAAGGTGCTCGAGCTGGCGCAGCGCCACGGCTGCAAGCGCTTTGCGCTGATCTCCAACATGAGCATCGCGGTGGAGCGCCGGGACTTTTTGCAGAAGTTCGACTGCTTCATCTGCAACCGTCAGGAGGCCGGTATGTTCTTCGTGGACGACTATGCCGACCGGACGCGCGAGGAGATGAGCGAGATCCTCAGCGAGAAGGTTCGCCAGGCGAAAATCCCGGCGATGGTCGTCACCCTCGGCGCGGAGGGCGCGGTGTACGCCGATTTGAGCGGCGTGAAGGGAAGCTGCCCGGCCAAGAACGTGCAGGTGAAGGACACGACCGGCGCGGGCGACGCCTTCTGTGCGGGCGTGGCCATCGGGCTGACATATGGCAAGGCGCTGCCGGAGGCGATCGAAATCGGCTCCTCGCTGGCTGCGTCGGTGATCTCATCCTCGGAGAATGTCTGCCCGCGCTTCCAGCCGCAGGAGCTGGGGCTGGAGATCACCCGATGATTGACGGCGTTGCGCGCCTGCAGGAGATCGTCGACCGGGCGCGGCGCATCGTGTTCTTTGGCGGCGCAGGCGTGTCGACAGCCAGCGGCGTGCCGGATTTCCGCAGCGGGCTGTATCGCATGCGCTTTGGCGAGCTGACGCCGGAGATGATCCTGAGCGCGTCGTTCTTCTACCTGCACCCGGATCGGTTCTACGCGTTCTATCGGACGTATATGCTCCATCCCGACGCGCAGCCAAACGCCGCACACCTGCGCTTGGCGGAGCTGGAGCGCGCGGGCAAGCTCAGCGGCCTGGTCACGCAGAACATCGACGGCCTGCATCGCCGGGCGGGCAATCGCTATGTCTATGAGCTGCACGGCAGCGTGCACGAAAACGTGTGCCTGGAGTGCGGGCGCGTCTACGGGCTGGACTGGCTGCTGGCTACGGAGGGCGTGCCCCGGTGCATCGGCTGCGGCGGGGTGGTCAAGCCCAGCGTCGTGCTCTACGGCGAGCCGCTGGATCACTACGTCTCCACCGGCGCCTGCCGTGAGATTGCCCGCTGCGACACGCTGATTGTGGCCGGCACCAGCCTGAGCGTGGAGCCTGCGGCATCGTTTCTGTCGTACTTCCGCGGCGGGAGCCGTCCGCTGGTGGTGATCAATCAGGAGGAGACCCCGGCTGACGCGCGCGCAACGCTGGTGCTCCGCGCACCCGTGGAGGAGGTCATGGCGCAGCTGCGCGTCGACAAAGCATAGAATAGCACAGCGCCCGGAGCTTTTGCTCCGGGCGCTGGATTTACTTGTTCGCGGCGAGCCACTCGTCCGCCTTCGCGGCGGACATGCGCTTGATGCTCTCCTCCGCGTACTGGGAGGCGGGGCCGCCGAAGGTGTAGAGGAAGAACTTGCCGCCCTCGGTCTTGTAGAGGGACTCCTCGTAGCCAGCCGGATCGCCGAAGGAGCCGACGCTGTGCTTGGCCACCAGCTCGGCGGTATCGGTATCGTATTCGACCTTGCAGATAATCTTCTTCATGATGATGCTTCCTTTCTATTGTTGACCCATGAGGGACGCCGCTCCTCGAGCGGCTGCGCGCGACGGCGCGCGGATCCACGATGGAATCCTGATGGCGGAATCCTGTGCGTTGGGTATCTTATCACAAAGCCCTTGAAAAGACAACACCCGCAACCTAGAATGATGAAACCTGATATAAAAAAGGAAGATAGTTATGTGAAGAAAAGCTGATAGATGGCAGGAAAGGCAGGCGCTGCCAGGCGAACGGCAGCTCAGCAGGCCGGCAAAAGCCAGAGAACAGCGCATACAGAGGTGGAAATTCCGGGCAAACTGTGATACAATGCTCTCAGGAATCATCCGCAAAGGAGAATGCACATGAAAAAGGCAATGCTTTGGCTGGCGCTGTGCCTGATGCTCGTGAGCATGACTGGCTGCGCTGTGGTGCAGCAGACGCTCAGCCAGGTCGGCGAGGAGATGGAAGCGGCCTATCTGGACACGCCGAAGGCGGGCAGCGCCAGCGCGATGGACTGGAGCTTTGTCCCTGTCGTGCGGGACATGGCGACCAAGACGTTCACCGAG
Organism: Candidatus Ventricola sp.; assembly: GCA_051886775.1. Lineage (GTDB taxonomy): Bacteria > Bacillota > Clostridia > Christensenellales > Aristaeellaceae > Ventricola. The sequence continues at coordinate 4,218 of JBJEYK010000182.1, forward strand.
GGCGTGCCCGACGCGACGATCCGCGACACCCGCGTGGCGGTCAAGGAGGACGGCGGCGCGCGCGTCATCGTGGTGATTGAGTACACGCGCGGCGGCCAGAATGGCAGCTACGGCTTCGATTACCAGAAGAACGAGCAGGGCGAATACGAGCTGAAGCGCTTGGGCGAGGGCGTTCGCATGGACGACCTGCGCTGAATGCGGCACATCCAAAGGGGCGGCTGCCCGGGGCACGAGCACAGGCTCATCCTGCGGGGCAGCCGCCCTCTTATTCTGCCGTCCTGATGCCGTCCGTTATGCCTCCGGCTCCAGATTGTCGCCGGTTGCATGGCACAGCGGGCAGACAGCCGCTTCGCCAGGCTTGACCTCGAAGACCTGGCCGCAGATTTTGCAGCGATAGCGGCGCGTTTCCTCCGCCTCCGGCGCAGCGGGCAGGGGATCGCCCGCGTGGGCGATGCCGGTGTGGCGCGCGATTTCGTCGCTGGTCGTGATCAGGTGCTTCATGGACAGATCGTGCACCGAATGGCAGCCCGTGATCCGGGCGAACATCTTCAGCTCGCTGAGCGAGACGTTGAGGAAATTGGCCACCCGCTGGGCGGCGGCATCCACCTTCAGGCGCGCGCGCAGCTCCGGGTCCTGCGTGGCGATGCCCACGGGGCAGTTGCCGCTGCCGCAGATGCGGTACTGCTGGCACGCGGCGGCGATCAGCGCCGCGCTGGCGATGGCGACGGCATCCGCGCCCATGGCCAGCGCCTTGGCGAAGTCCGCCGAAACGCGCAGGCCGCCGGTGATCACCAGCGCGATGTCGCTGCCTACGCTGTCCAGATACCGGCGCGCGCGGCTCAGGGCATACAGGGTGGGCACGGTGGTCGCCTCGCGCAGCAGCAGCGGGCTGGAGCCGGTCGCACCGCCGCGCCCGTCGATGGTGATGAAGTCCGGCTTGGCGAACACGCACACCGCCAGGTCGCGCTCGATGTTGCCCGCGGCGATCTTGATGCCGATGGGGCGCCCCTCCGAGCGGCGGCGGAGCATGTCCACCATGTCCCGCAGGTCCTCACGGCTGCGCAGCTCCGGGAATTTGCTGGGGCTTTGGATGTCCTCGCCCGGCTGCTTGCCGCGGATGGCGGCGATCTCCGGCGTCACCTTTTCGCCAGGCAGGTGGCCGCCCATGCCGGGCTTGGTGCCCTGGCCGATCTTGATCTCGATGGCGTCGCTGGAGCGCAGGTTTTCGTCGGTGACGCTGTACTTGTTGGGGATGTATTCAAAGATGTACTTGTAGGCGGCCTGCTTTTCCTCCGGCAGGATGCCGCCCTCGCCGCTGCACATGGCCGTGCGCGCCA
>JBJEYK010000183.1:0-5540 GCA_051886775.1 Candidatus Ventricola sp.
TGCTCACGGGCTTTATCTTCGTGGGCGAGCCGTTCATCGAGGCCTGGGGCGGCGGGGCGTACGCCGACGCGTACCCCATCGCGCTGCTGCTGATGGCGCCGGTCACGGTGCCGCTGATTCAGAACCTGGGCATCGAGATCCAGCGGGCGAAGAACATGCACCAGTTCCGCTCGAAGGTGTATTTCGTGATGGCCCTGTTCAACGTGGCCATCTCCATCCCGCTGGGCATGCGCTACGGCGGCCTGGGCTGCGCGATGGGCACGGCCATCTCCATGCTGGTGTGCAACGGCCTTTTGATGAACTGGTACTATCACACGCACATCGGGCTGGACATGGTCTATTTCTGGAAGCGCATCCTGTCCATCGTGCCTGCGCTCGTGCCGCCGGTGCTGCTGGGGCTGCTGGCGCTGCGGCTGCACAGCTTCACGGGCTACGGCGGCGTGCTGGCGTTCGCGCTGCCGTACTGCGCGGTGTACGCCGCGAGCGTGTACCTGCTGGCGATGAACGGGGACGAAAGGCAGATGGTGCGGGGAATTGTGCGCAGGGCCACGCGCAGATGATATCGATGCAAGGGAATGGCCGGATGGTCATCCCCTTGCAGAGCAGCAAACTACGCAAACAGCTCCGGGGATGAATGAAGGGGCCGCAGCCCCTTCATATCCAATCCGCAGCGGCGACATGTGCGCCGCGAGGAGCAACAGCATGTTGCTTCCTCTATCGTTTGGAGTGTGCCCGTAGGGCACGCGAGAAATGATGTTTTCTCGTTTCCTATCCGCTGCAAGGATGCGACAGCAGACTTGCAGCGACAAAGGGGATGGCCGGATGGTCATCCCCTTTGGTTACGGCTCTTTGGCGAGCCGGGTGAGGTAGAGCTTGGTCTGCCGCTCGATTTCCGCCAGCTCCGCACCCTGCCCGCCGCGTGCGGCGCGTTCCAGGGAGAGCAGCAGATTGAGCGCCTCGCCGCCCGGCAGGATCGGCTGCGCGCCGCACAGCAGCCGGGTGCGCGCGCCGCAGAGCATCGGCAGCGCGGGCGCAAGCGGCGGCTCCGTCTCGCGGATGGGGCGCGTGCCGCCGTTGTCGCGGATGAAGCGCAGCGCCGCTGTGCGGTTGGCCATCAGGCTCTGCGCCCCCGCGCTCAGGTTGAACGCGCCGGTGCAGCGCGTATCGCCCGAAAGGAAGCGCGCGCCCAGCAGCGCCGCGCCGCAGTACATGTCCAGCGGATGCAGGAAGGCGCCCAGCATGCCGGGGTGCTCCACGGGGATCAGGCGATTGTCCATCAGCGCCTGGCACCAGGCCGTGTACGGCGCGACGGCGGGATGCCCGCAGCCCAGCAGCGGCAGATGGCGAACGCACTGCACGCTGACCGCGTCGCCCAGAAGCCCGCGCGACACGCCGTCCGCGCACAGCTGCACGAGCGACTGGATCAGGCCGTCGCGCGTCTCCCCGCCGAGGGGGTCCTCCTCGAGTGCGCTGCCGCCGCCGGCGCGGTACACGCCCGCGTCCGAGCACAGCAGCGTCAGCGGCACGCCGGCCTCGCGCGCCTCGCCAAGCAGCGTGAGCAGCGCGCGCAGCTGAGCGAGGAGGTCGTCCTCCGGGGCCAGGGCGCGCAGGCAGGGCACGAGGATCGCGCTGATGCGCCCATCGCTCAGCGCGCGGCAGAGCGTCTCTGCGTCCTGCCCGGGCGCGATGCGGGCCGGCCTGGCGCCCAGCTCCGCCCAAAACGCCTGGGCAAACAGGCTGACCCTGTCCGCACGGCCTACGATCAGCACGCGCCGCGCGCGCCAGGCGGTGTACAGCCGATTGAGCACGGTGAACTCCCCCTTTCCGCATCCCAGTGTATGGCGACGAGGGCGCGAATAGTCTGCCCTGACTGGCGCGCAAACACTCTTTCTAACCCTGCGCAGATGTGCTATAATGAGAAAAACTGCGGCAGGACGCCGCATGGAGGACGACGATGAAGAGGATCATGATGATCGCGCTGGCCCTGTGCCTTGTCGCCGGCACGGCGCGCGCGCTGACGATGACGGGCCTGGAGACGGAAACGCTCGGGCGCAGCTGGGAGGACAGCGCGTTCTTCCCGCGGATGGAGGCGCTGACCGGGATCGCGGTCGAAGCGCACGCCGAGAGCGAGAGCGCGAAGTATCAGGAGCTGCTTGCGAGTATGCTCAAGGGCGAAATCCCGGCGGACGTGCTGTTCAAGGCCAGCCTCTCGCGCGAGCAGGAAATTGCCCTGCTGGACAGCGGCGCGATCATCGATCTGGCGCCGCTGCTGGAGGAGAACATGCCCAACCTCTGCGCGCTGCTGGAGGCGCATCCCGAGTGGCGCGGCATCATCACGCTGGACGACGGGCGCATCGCCTCGCTGCCGCAGATCAACGCCAAGGAGCGCCAGGTCTGCCTGTGGATCAACCGCGACTGGCTGGATAAGCTGGGCCTGCCCATGCCGCAGACGACCGATGAGCTGACCGACGCGCTGCTGGCGATGGCCTCAAGCGACCTCAACAGCAACGGCAAGCAGGACGAGATTGGCGCGGACCTGCTGGGCGTGTATGAGATGCGCTGGCTGCTGCCGTACTTCGGTATCGTGGCGGACGACTACAACCTCGCCCGGGACGCGCAGGGGCGGATCGTCTTCGCGCCGGAGCTGGCGGGCTATCGCGCGTTCATCGGGCTGCTGGCGGACTGGACGGCGCGCGGCATCCTGCGCGAGGACGCCTTCACCGGCATGCACAGCACACAGGTGCTCTCCGGAAGCGACGAGGACGAGACGGTGGTCAGCGGCCTGATGCTCTCGGCCACGCCGTACACGCATGTGCCCGCGGCGGCGGTGACAGGCTACGAGCCGCTGCTCATCACCGGGCCGGATGGGCAGACCCGCTGGCGCGATCTGCTGGGCGCAGTGTGGACGGGCTGCTTTGCCGTGACCAGCCGCTGCGAGGATCCTGCGCAGGCGCTGCGCTGGGTTGACGCGCTCTATGGCGAGGCGGGCGCGCTGCTGGGCTACGCCGGTGTCGAGGGCGAGGACTACACCCTCGGCGCGGACGGCGACTGGGCGTTTGCCCTCGATGGCCGACGCGACGTGACGGCCATCCGCACGCAGGTGCTGATGTACACCGGCACGGCGATGCCCGGGCTGGTGCCGTCGGACTTCATCCATCGCGTGGACAGCGCGGTCGATCAGCATGTGTTCGCCGCGAGCGAGCGCGTGCGCGCCGTCAGCGAACGGGTGACCCAGCCGTACGCGCTGGGGCAGGCCGAGCAGGCCCGGGCGGACGCGCTGGCCGCGCAGCTGGGCGCGCTGGTGGACTGCGGCATCGCCCGCTTTGCCACGGGCGAGGTCGAGCTGAACGACGAGACCTATGCCGCCTGGCTGGACGAGCTGCGCGCGGCGGGCAGCGGGGAGCTGGTCGCGCTGTTTGCAGACGGCGCGCACTGAGCATGCCCTCAGCCGTGCAGGGCGATGCCTGACGATTAGGTGGCGCCATTGGATTGGAGAACGGAATAACGGGAGAGCGTACCCAGGGGCTGCAGGCGATTCGGCTTGCAGCCCCTTCTGCTGCCCGGATGAAGGCAAACGCCGGAGGGAGGGTTTGCCTCTTGACAGATGTCCGATTTCGTACTATACTCTCCGAGTCCGATTTCGTACCGTACGACTTGGGGGGATACGATGGCTGAACATATGATGGAAGACATGAGGCGGCTCAATTCGCTGCTCAGCGAGATCGACGCCGCCTATCACGAGGCGAGCCAGCGGCTTGGCCTGTCCGACAGCGCCATGCAGATCATCTACGTCATCTGCGGCTATGGGGAGGAGTGCCTGCTCAGCGAGATCTGCAGGCTGTCCGGCACGAGCAAGCAGACCATCAACTCCGCGCTGCGGAAGCTGGAGAAGGGGGACTATGTCCGGCTGGAGCCTCTCGCGGGCAGGAGGAAAAAGGTCTGCCTGACGCAGCGGGGGAAGGCGCTGGCCGAGAGCACGGCCCGCCGCCTGATCGCGATGGAGAACGAGGTGTTCGGCGCCTGGACGGAGCAGGAGCGGGCGCAGTATCTGGCATTGACGCAGCGATACCTGAACGAAATCAAGGCAAAAATCAAGGAGCTAGCAGACTGAACATGAACAGCATACAGCTATCCGATCATTTCGGTTACAGGAGGCTTTTGCGCTTCACCCTTCCATCCATCCTGATGATGATCTTCACATCGGTTTACAGCATCGTGGATGGTTTTTTCGTCTCCAATTTTGTGGGCAAGACGCCCTTTGCCGCGGTCAATTTCATCATGCCCTTCCTCATGATCCTCGGCGCGCTGGGCTTTATGTTCGGCACCGGCGGCAGCGCGCTGATCGCAACCACCATGGGCGAGGGGAATCATGACCGGGCGAAGCAGCTGTTTTCCATGCTGATCGGGATCACGCTGCTCTGCGGCACAGTCCTCGCCGTCCTGGGCATGGCCTTCATAAGGCCCATCGCCGCGTGGCTGGGCGCGGAGGGGAGCCTGCTGGATCAGTGCGTCCTCTATGGCCGCGTCATTCTGGTGGCCCTGCCTGCCTACATGCTGCAATACGAGTTCCAGAGCTTTTTCGTCACGGCTGAAAAGCCGCAGCTGGGGCTGGCGCTGACGGTCGCCTCCGGCCTGACGAATATCCTGCTGGACGCGCTCTTTGTGGCGGTGCTCCGGTGGGGGCTTGCGGGCGCGGCTGCGGCGACGGCGCTCAGCCAGTTCGTGGGCGGCATGGTTCCGCTGCTTTACTTCGGCCGCCCCAACACGAGCCGCTTGCAGCTGACGGCGGCCCGCTTTGACGGCAGGGCGCTGGGCAAGGTCTGCGCCAACGGCTCCTCGGAGCTGATGTCCAACATCTCGATGTCCGTGGTCAGCATGCTGTACAACGCCCAGCTGATGCGGTTCGCCGGGGAGGACGGCGTGGCGGCCTACGGCGTCCTCATGTACGTCAACATGATCTTCATGGCCGCCTTTGTGGGGTATTCCGTCGGCACCGCGCCCATCGTCAGCTTTCACTACGGCGCGGCGAATCACAGGGAGGTCGGCAGCCTGCTGAAAAAGAGCCTCGTCATCGTGGGCGCATGCTCCCTGCTGATGTTCGCTCTTGCGGAGGAGACCGGCGGCCCGCTTGCGCGGCTCTTCGTCGGCTATGATCTGTCCCTGCTGGAGCTGACGCGGCACGGCTTTTTGATCTACTCGTTCTCGTTCCTCTTTGCCGGCATACCGATCTATGGCTCCTCCTTCTTCACGGCGCTGAACAATGGCGCGGTCTCCGCATGTATCTCCTTCCTGCGCACCTTTCTGTTTCAGGCGGCTGCGGTGCTGATCTTTCCGCTGCTCTGGGGGATCGACGGCATCTGGTTTTCCATCGTGGCGGCGGAGCTGCTGGCCATGGCCGTCACGATCGTGTTCCTGCTGGGAGGGCGGTCAAGGTATAATTACTGATCATATCCGTCCGCAGGGGACGCGGCTGTCGGTGCAGGGATGCGGTGCAGACCTGCATCGATGGATTTTTGGCGTGCTTGGCGCATAGGATGCTC
>JBJEYK010000184.1:0-5525 GCA_051886775.1 Candidatus Ventricola sp.
GGCTTGAGGTGCATGAGGTTGGCACCGAGCGCGGCGACGGCGGAGCAGCGCCCGCCTTTGCGCATGTAGTCAAGCCGGTCGAGCAGAAAGCTGGACTGCACCCGGCTGGTTTCCTCGTTCAGGATTCGGACGATATCGCGGCCTGATAGCCCCTTCAGGGCAAGCCTTGCAGCCTCCAGAGCAATCAGCCCCTGTGCACTGGACAGGTTGCGGGAGTCCACCACATAGACATTGGAAAAGGCTGCGGCAGCCAGACAGGCGTTCTGGTAACAGCTGGACATCTCCGCGCTGACGGTCACGCAGATGACCGAATCATACGCGCCGCTGTATTGCGCAAAGCAGCGCGTAAACTCATCGATATTGATCGCCGCCGTCGAGCAAAGCGCTCCGCCTGCATCGACATGAGCAAAGATGTCCTGCGGCGTCACCTCGACGCCATCCTTGAAGCACTGCCCTGCCTTGTGAATGGACAACGGGATGACGGTGATGTCGTACTGCGCCAGCAAATCCGCAGGCAGATCACAGGTGGAATCTGCGATAACCTTGACTGACATCATGTTCTTCCTTTCCTTTTCATCAGCAATTCACAGAAAAGCCGGCCGGAGCATCACAGACCGACACTCCGGCCATTTTCCCTTTTGGCAGGAATGCAGGGTTATGCGCAGGATATGCGCCTTTGCTGAAGCCACATCGCAGCCAGCTCCGTCTGTTCCCAGGGCATTTCCCTGGCGTTGCCGCCAAAGTGCCCATAGCAGGAAACCCGGCTGTATATCGGCGCACGCAGGCCGAAGCGGCGGATAATCGCTGCCGGGCGCATGTCCACGGTATCGAGAACCAGCTCACGGATCGCCTGTACAGAGATGGATTCCGTGCCAAAGGTATCCACCAGCAGCGAGACAGGCTGCGCTACGCCGATCGCATAGCTCAGCTGCACCTCGCAGCGGTCTGCAAAGCCCGCGGCGACAACATTCTTGGCCAGATAGCGCGCCATGTAGGCCGCACTGCGATCCACCTTGGTCGGGTCCTTGCCGGAGAACGATCCCCCACCGTGACGCGCATAGCCGCCGTAGGTATCCACAATCAGCTTGCGGCCTGTCAATCCGCTGTCACCCGCCGGGCCGCCGATCAGGAAGCGGCCGGTCGGATTGATCAGCATGTGCGTCTGATCGTCCAGCAGATTGTCCGGCAGCGCCTTGAGGATCACCTCGTCGATCACCTGCGCGCGCAGCTCCGGCTCAGAGATACCCTCTGTATGCTGGGTGGAGACAACCACCGTGTCGATGCGAACAGGCACACCATCCTCATACTGAATGGTCACCTGCGCCTTTCCGTCCGGCAGAAGCTCCGGGATGATGCGCATCTCGCGCACATCGGCGAGCCGGCGCGTAAGCGCATGCGCCAGCTCGATGGGCAGCGGCATGAGGCTTTCCGTCTCCCGGCATGCATAGCCGAACATCATGCCCTGATCGCCGGCGCCGCTTTCCTCCTCGTTTTCACGCTGCACGCCCATATTGATATCGGGCGACTGCTCATGCAGGTCAACCACAATCCGGCAGGTGTCGGCGTCAAAGCCGTGGCCGGGCGTTGTGTATCCGATGGCGCGGATCGTCTTGCGCGCAACTGCCTCATAATCCACATGGGCACGCGTCGTGATCTCGCCGAAGATATGAACGGAATCGGTGATGGCCGTCACTTCACAGGCGACGTGGGCGTCAGGATCGGCGGCCAGCACCGCATCGAGAATCGCGTCGGCAATCTGGTCGCAGACCTTGTCGGGATGGCCCTGCGTAACGCTCTCAGAGGTGAAAAAAGTGGTCATGGCTCAGCCCTCCTTGCCGCAGGCAGAGGCGCAGCCCGCGCAGCCGTGGCTGCACGCCCACAGGCGCTCTGCGGTCGGCGTCCAGTTTTTCGCATAATCGTCGCACTTGCCGCACAGGTGCTCGGCGGTCTCCGGCGACTGCGGGTCGGTCGAATGCGCGCCGGTCTTTTCGACGATCTCCCGCAGCATGTCCGGGTTCTCCAGCATCGGGCAGGGGCGCAGCATGTTGTCGTTGAAGGGCTGCCCATCGTGGTAGGCCATGAAGATCGGAGAGCGCAGCGCGTCGAGCAGGCTGACCTCGCGGATATTCGCATTGGAATAGTGGATGAACACGCAGGGATCGACATCGCCGTTGGCATTGATGTGCAGATAGCGGCGGCCTCCGGCGATGCAGCCGCCCACATACTCGCCGTCGTTTTGGAAGTCCATCGCGAAGATGGGCTTGGTGGAGCGGATTTCGCGGATGCGATGGTACATGTACTCCCGCTGCTCCGGGCTGGGCAGCAGCGTCGGAGCGGCGTCGTTGCCGACGGGCATGTAGTGGAAATACCAGATGAAGCGCGCGCCCAGACCGCAGATGAAGTCGATGTATTCGTCCGAGGCGATGGAATCCACATTGGCACTGGTGTAGCAGGCGGAGATACCGAACGGCAGATGCTTGTCGTGCAGAATCTGCATGGCGCGGACAGCCTTCTGATAGACGCCGTGGCCGCGGCGGCCGTCGGTCGCCTCCTCAAAGCCCTCCAGGCTGATGGCGGGAATGAAGTTCTTCACGCGCAGCATCTCGTCCGCAAAGGCCTCGTCGATCAGCGTGCCGTTGGTGAAGGAGAGGAACTGGCAGTCGCTGTGCTTTTCGCACAGGGCGATCAGATCCTTCTTGCGCACCAGCGGCTCGCCGCCGGTGTAGATGTACATGTAGATGCCCAGCTCCTTGCCCTGCGTGATGATCGAGTCGATCTCGTCGAAGGACAGGTTCAGCTTGTTGCCGTACTCCGCGGCCCAGCAGCCGGTGCAGCGCAGATTGCAGGCCGAGGTCGGATCGAGCAAAATGGCCCAGGGGATATTGCAGCCATACTTCTCGCGGTTCTTTTCCTGGACGGGCCAGCCGATGATGTTCGCGTTGAGGAAGAAGTTGGTGAAGGTCGCCTTGAGCACCTCATTGTCCGTCTGGGTGAGGGTGTCCATGACGAGCCGGTACATGTTGTTGTCAGGATCGTTGATGACGGCGCGAATGGCGTCGCGCTGCTCCTGGAAGCTGTTCGGGCCGGTGCCCGCCAGCTTATCGACCCAGGCCATCAGCTTGGGCGCGTTTTCCTCCGGGTTCTTCTCCAGATAGCCAAATGCTGTTTTGAGCGCAGTCCTTTTGATTTGATCAGTCAAGCCCATCATGATTTCTCCTTTATCTGTGTATATCGTGTGATCTGGCGATGGTGGATGACTGTATTGTAGAGGCCCTCCCGCCATACGACAACCGACAGAATCCAAGGAATGATGGATTTCTATGCAGTGGGTTTGAACTGCCTGTTTTTTGGGCAAATCCGCAGAAATGTTGGAAAAGAACAAAAAGGAACAAAAAAGGAAGACAAGGGCGCGGCATCCGCCTCTCCCATAAAGGCGTTGATCTGGGCATTGAACCTGGAAAGTTCCATATTGCGCGTACGCCTGTCCTCATGATATACTTGCTTTACAAAAGCAGGGACAAAAACGGGCATTGACTGGAGCGCGCAAAAGAGCGGACAGCAGGGGGGTACGCATCATGGCGTCATTTACACGCAAGGCCATCATGGATTCCTGCCTCCGTCTGCTGGAGGAACGGCCTGTGGACAAAATCACCGTCAAGGATATCGTGGAGGACTGCGGCATCAACCGCAATACCTTCTATTATCATTTTGAAGACCTGCCGTCGCTCATCAATGCGATCTTCATGGAGGATGCCGATCGAATCATTCAGGAAAGCCTCGTCATCAATTCCCTTTGGGAATGCTTTGAGAGTGTGATCAATTTTGCTCTGAAACGTCGTCGTGTTGTCATGCATGTCTATCATTCGTCCAATCGGGCTGTCTTTGAGCAGCAGCTTTTCAAGATTTGTCAGCATACTGTCACCCGGTATATGGACAAGGCCATTGATGATCTGGGCAGTATTCGGATTCAGGAGGATGATCGGCGGATTATCATTGAGGCGTATTCCTGCGAGTGCTTTGGTCAGATCATAAACTGGCTGAACAGCAGCATGAAAGAAATCTTCCTGCAGGATATGATCCGCTTATGCAAGCTGCGCGAGGGAGAGGTCAAAGAGCTGCTTCTTCGGAGCACACAGATCTGAAGCACAACGCAAAAAGACGGGGTCGCAGCGATCCCGTCTTTTTGTCGCATAGGGAATTGCGCAAATCATCGTACAGCGAGCACGGAGCAACTTGCTTTGTATAGCTGTTCGGAAGTGGGGCGGGCACAGCCCGCTTTTTGTGCATTTGAGCGCAAGTGTCTGTTTTTCAGCCAAGAATGCCGGAATGCACAGTTTTAGAACAGCGCCTGTGATATGCCTATTTTCCATACAGGCGGCGCTCTGCTATACTTCTTGCAGCCATCCGGAGCGCATACGCTCCTTCGCCCTCAGGGGATGCAATCAACATGGAGGAGGAACACCTATGGATTCTGTCGGGCTCATTCGGGCGGCGAAGAAAGCCTATATCGTCATTTCGGTCATATTGTGCGCTCTCGGCCTGCTGATGCTGTTGATGCCGGAATTGTCCCTGTCCGCAATCGGCATCGTGGTTGACCTCGTTCTGGGGGTGTCCGGCGTCATCAAGCTGATTGGATATCTTTCACGCGATCAGTATCAGCTGGCCTTTCAATACGATCTGGCATTCGGCATCCTGCTCATGGCGCTGAGCGCGGTCGTTTTTCTGCGCCCGGAGCATGCGAGGAGCTTCCTGTGCATCATTCTGGGCATTGCCGTTCTGGCGGATGGTCTGCTCAAAATCCAGACGTCGCTGGACGCGCGCCGGTTCGGCCTCCAGACGTGGTGGCTGATTCTGGTCATGGCGCTTCTGGCCGGCACAGCGGGCATGCTCCTGATGCTGCGCCCGTCGCAGAGCGCCTCGGTGCTCACCCGCATCATGGGCGTCTCCCTGTTGGCAGAGGGTATCCTCAATCTCTGCGTCGCGCTCTGCGCTGTGAAGGTCGCGAAGCCCTCTGCACCTGCCATCAGGGAATAATCAGCGTTTCCCTCGTACCACAATAGTACCACACACGGGAAAATCAAAATGCGGGAAAAACGAGACTGCCCCCGCGGCGGCGCAGAGGGGAAGCCCCGTCCGCGCCCGGGAGCAGTCTTGCGGAAAATCCAGCTATTCCTCAGTTCTTGAGATTGAAAAAGAAAAAAGCAGCGGCCTGAGCATCGCTCAAGCCGCTATGCTTGTGGTCGAGGTGACAGGATTTGAACCTGCGACCTTTTGGTCCCGAAGGGTTCCGAAACGTCTGCAACCTCGCCAATTCATAAAAACCATGCTTTCCTGTGGTAATTCATATTCGATACGGCGGCTGGTTTTCCTTCCCGGTCTGCTTTTTTTCTTAATTTCCCCCAAGTTTTCCCCCAATTTTGCCCGGCTTGTGGATAATTTCCACAAGGTTGTGGAAAACATATAAACGGGGTATAGTACAACAAACTGTAATTTCTGTTAGTTCTGTAATGTTTCAAAAACCTACT
>JBJEYK010000185.1:0-5513 GCA_051886775.1 Candidatus Ventricola sp.
AGCCGACACCGGTATATTTGGCCGCGCGCGGCCTGATATAAATATGAACTGGAGGAATGAACACATGAAAAAAGGAATCGCTTTGCTACTGATTTTCGCCTTGCTGGCTGCCATGTTCTGTGCGTGCGCTGCCAAGAGCGAAAAGCCTGCCGCCTCGGATGCCGCCGATGACGCAAAGACCATTGGTATCCTGATGCCGACAAAAGAGCAGACCACCTGGACCAGCCAGGGTGAGCGCCTGGTTGCTTCGTTTGGCGCAAAGGGCTACAACACCCTGATCGAGTACGCTGAAGACGACTCGGCCAAGCAGGTTATGCAGATCGAGAACATGATTTCCAAGGGCGCTGATGCACTGATTATCGCAGCCGTTGACTGCGCGGCTCTGACTGACGCGTGTGAAAAGGCAAAGGAAGCCGGTATCTACATCGTCGCCAGCGACCGCCTGATCACCAATACTTCTGCGCTTGACTATTACGTCACGTTTGACCTGATTCGTATGGGCGAGCTGCAGGGACAGTACATTGCCGATCAGCTGGATCTCGCCAACACCTCTGAGACCTACACCATGGAGATTTTCTCCGGCTCGCAGGACGATACCAACGCCATTTCGTTCTATAATGGCTCTATGAACATCCTCAAGCCGTACATCGACAGCGGCAAGCTGGTCGTCAAGTCCGGTCAGATTGAGTATGCACAGACTGCAATCCAGTCCTGGGATTCGTCCAAGGCACAGTCCCGCATGGACAACCTGCTCTCCGGCTATTACGCTGACGATCATCTCGACGCAGTCCTCTGCGCAGCCGACTGCCTTTCCATCGGCGTTATCTCGTCGCTGGAGTCCATGGGCTACGGCACCGACGCCAACCCGTTCCCGGTTCTGACCGGTCAGGATGCTGAGCTTGCTGCCGTCAAGAACATCAAGGCAGGCAAGCAGTCGATGACCGCGTTCCTTGATGACGATACGCGCGTGGCGATCATCGTCGAGGTCGTCGAGGCGCTGCTCAACGGACAGACGATCGAGGCAGATACCACCTATAACAATAATGTATTTGATGTTCCCACCAAGACCTACGATCCGTATCTGATCGACAAGGACAATGTGAACTATCTTGTTGACGTCGGCTTCTATACGCAGGCTGAGATCGACGGATAATGCACGGGGCATGAAAGACTGCAGGCAGTCTTTCATGCGCACTCCACAATAAACACCCGGTCGTCACGGCCGTGACGACCGGGTCACTTCAATTTCGCAATAAAGGAGCCGGGCAAATGCAGGACTATATTCTCGAAATGAGAAACATCACCAAGGAATTCCCGGGCGTACGAGCGCTGGACAACGTCAACCTGAAGGTCAGACGCGGCGAGATCCACGCTCTGGTCGGCGAGAACGGCGCGGGAAAGTCCACGTTGATGAATATTCTCTCCGGTGTCTATCCAGACGGCACCTACTCCGGCGATCTCGTGGTCAACGGAGAAATTTGTAAATTCAAAAACATTCAGCAGTCTGAGCAGGCGGGCATTGCCATTATCCATCAGGAGCTGGCATTGATCCCGCTGTTGTCAATCGCTGAAAACATATTTTTAGGCAACATTCAAGGCAGTCACAATATTATGGACTGGACGTTGACTTATAAGAACGCCATTCCTCTGATGCAGCGTGTGGGCCTGAGCGACAATCCCGAAACACCCATCAACCAGATCGGCGTCGGCAAGCAGCAGCTTGTTGAGATTGCCAAGGCACTGAGCAAAAACTGCAAACTGCTGATCCTGGATGAGCCGACGGCCGCGCTGAATGAGCGCGACAGTAAAAATCTTCTGGACCTGCTCAAAAGCCTGCAGGCCGAGGGGATGACCTGTGTCATCATTTCGCATAAGCTGAACGAGATTTGCTATGTCGCCGATTCCATCACCGTGCTGCGCGACGGCCGTTCGGTGGCGGATTTTGACGATGCTTCAAAGGTCTCTGAAGATGAGATCATCCGTCACATGGTTGGCCGTGAGCTTACCAACCGCTATCCCACAAAAACGAATACGCCTGAGTCCGAGGTCTATTTTGAGATCAGGAACTGGTGGGTGCACCATCCGGAATTCCCGGAAAAGGCCATCATCGAGGACGCGAATATCCAGCTGCACCGCGGCGAGGTTGTGGGGCTGGCCGGCCTGATGGGCGCTGGACGCACGGAGTTTGCCATGAGCGTGTTCGGTAAGAGCTATGGCTGCCGGATTACGGGAGAGGCATACAAAGAGGGCAAAAAAATTGACGTCAGTACCGTACCAAAGGCCATCGCCAACGGCATAGCGTATTTGTCTGAGGACCGAAAGACCTATGGCCTCATCCTCGGCCAGACCATCAGCAAAAACATTTCCCTGACGAATCTCAAGCGCATCAAAAAGCATGGCGTCCTGGATCTCAATCAGGAGATCCGTGAAACAGAAAAAAACGCAAAGCGGTTTGGCGTTAAGTGCTCGAGTATCTTCCAGGAGGCAGGTAACCTTTCCGGCGGCAATCAGCAGAAGGTGGTGCTCGCAAAATGGATGTTCAGCCAGCCGGATGTGCTGATTCTGGACGAGCCGACGCGTGGGATTGACGTCGGCGCTAAGTATGACATATATAAAATCATAGATGAGTTGGCTGCCAGCGGAAAGTGCGTGCTGGTAATTTCGTCCGAGCTCCCTGAGCTTCTCGGCGTATGTGACCGCATCTACGTCATGAACGAGGGCCATATCCGCGGTGAGACACCGGCTTCGGAAGCCACTCAGGAAAGCCTTATGCACCAGCTCATTTAAGATGGGAGATACAGCTATGAAAAAAGAAAGCACAGTAATGAATAAAGAAACGGTATTTAAAACGCTGCGTGCGTACAGCATGGTCATCATTCTGGTCGTGATTGCGGTTCTGTTCCATATTCTGACCAATGGACTGATTTTCACATCCATGAATATGACGAATATCATCTTGCAGAACTCCTATGTTGTTCTGCTGATTTGCGGCATGCTGCCCGTCATCCTGACCGGCAATGTCGACCTGTCGGTCGGCTCAGTGCTGGCATTTGTCGGCGCCATTGCCGCCATTCTGCAGGTCAATTATGGCATGGGCGTTGTACCGACACTTGTCATTTCGCTGGCTGTCGGCCTGCTTATCGGCTGCTGGCAGGGTTTCTGGATCGCGTATTTCGATATTCCGCCGTTTATCGTCACGCTTTCAGGCGAGCTGGTATTCCGCGGCCTGACACAGGTTGTATTGGACGGCGCATCCATTGGCCCGTTCTCTGATACGTTCCGCTCCATGGCTTCGAGCTTCCTGCCGGATGTGTTTGGTGTAGAGGGGTTCCATCTGACGACCATGGTGCTGGCTGTGCTGGTATGCGTTGTGTTCATCTTCACGCAGTTCAGAGCACGCAGACAAAAGGCCAAAAATGGCATTCCTGTGAAAAAACTGTATACGACGATTCTCACCTGCGTTATCATCAGCGCCGCGGTTTTGTATTTGTCATATACGATGGCCTGCTATAACGGCTATCCCACGGTGCTTGTAATCATGCTCGTCCTGTGTCTGATCTACAGCTTTGTCTGCAGCCGCACCTCCTTTGGCCGCAGTCTGTACGCCGTTGGCGGCAACCGCAAGGCTGCTGCGCTGTCCGGCATCAAGGATCGCTGGACGATGTTCTGGGCCTATGCCAATAACGGCCTGATGGCAGCGGTTGCAGCGCTGGTCTATGCTGCGCGTTTGAATGCGGCTACACCAAAGGCTGGCACAAACTTCGAACTTGACGCCATTGCGGCCTGCTATGTCGGCGGCGCATCCGTCTCCGGCGGCGCAGGATCGATCGCTGGCGCGCTGATTGGCTGCTTTGTCATCGGTATTCTGAACAACGGCATGTCCATGATGGGCATCTCTGCCGACTGGCAGCAGACGGTCAAGGGCCTTGTCATTTTGGGCGCCGTGGCGCTGGATCTGATTCCCAAGAGAAAGAAGAAATAACGAGAGGAGCACCGGAAGGCGGAGGCATGCCGGTGTGTGTCCGGCCTGCTATCAGCAGGCCGGACACACACAGAGCGTGCGGCAGCGCCGATGTTGCGGTCTAAGCAGAAAAGGAGCGGGAAAATGAACGTTTTGCACGAGCTTCGCACAGATCCGAAAAACGGGCGTGTTCTGTGGATGTCGGACGGAAGGACCGAGACGGTATGCGCTTTGGATTTTGGCATCAGAATTTTACATCTGTCGTGTGCGGGGATGCAGAACCTTTTTTATGAACAGCCTCAGGATTTGTCCGACGGGCTGTGTACGCCGGAAGGCTGGGTGATTCACGGCGGCCACCGGCTCTGGTGCGCGCCGGAGAGCGATCTGTCCTATTATCCCGACAATGCACCGGTTCAGTACGAACTGCTGCCGGACGGCGTACGCCTGACACAGCCGGACGATCCGTGGCTCAACGTGCGCAAGCGCCTTGCCCTGCAGTTTGCGCCGGACGGCGATATCCTTGTGCAGCAGAGCATGGAAAACGTGGGCGAAGCGCCTGTTACCCTCGCCAGCTGGGGCGTCAATACGCTTGCGGGCGGTGGACATGCGGAGATCTGGTTCGACGGCGGCGCAGGGGGCGGTTTCAATCCCACGCGCGGGCTTTCACTCTGGGGCGATACGAGCCTTGCCGACGAGCGGGTGTCGTTCGCAAAAGAGCGCGTCTATGCCCGCCATCTGCCGCGCAGCGAGTATTTCAAGCTCGGCCTGTACAGTAAAAGCGGCCGTGCGGAATTCGCCAATCGCGGCCAGCGGCTGAAGCTGACATTCGGATCCGACGGTGCCGGCAGATATCCTGACGGCGGATGCAACTTTGAGCTGTATCTGGATAAAAACGTCATGGAAATGGAGACGCTGGGCGTGCTCGCGACGCTTATGCCCGGCGAGACGGCCAGCCATTGGGAACGCTGGCGGGTATGCCCGGATGGAGAAGGGGGAGAAACGGTTTGATCTTTAAGGATATCAACTGCGGCTACTATGAACAGAAGCAGCCGATGCAGTACGCCTGCACACATGACGAGGTCGCCGCGCTTGCGCGCAAAAACGGCATCGTCACAAGAGCCATTTACAATTACGACAAGGGGGCCGAAGCGAACGCGCATACGCGCGCGTATGCCAAGGCATCAGGCGGCGAGGAATACCCCGTGCTGCGGCTGATGCCGCCGGTCTACCCGGAAGAGACGTTTACGCGCGAGCAGATGGAGCGGGCGATCTGCGAGGATAAGGCGCTGTTCCGCATTCACCCGAAAGAATACGCCGCGCCGCTGCACGTGTGGATGTATGACTGGATGCTTGACGTGCTCACAGAGAGCCGCACGCCGCTGCTGGTTTCGCTGCAGGAGCTGAATCTCAACGATGCGGCCGCAGTTAAGGCGCGGTATCCGGAGCTGAAGCTGATTATTACGAACACCGACCAGTGGCTCAACCGGCAGTATGTGCAGTTTGCGCAGTATTTCCCCAACGTGTATTTCGATACCTGAAATACGATTGAATA
>JBJEYK010000186.1:0-5502 GCA_051886775.1 Candidatus Ventricola sp.
GTCCACGGGAACGCGTCCGCCCATGCCCAGCACGCCGTCCACGGGTACACGACCGCCGACGCCGAGCACGCCGTCCACAGGTACGCGTCCGCCGACGCCCAGCACGCCGTCCATCGGCGGGCCGACGGTCATTCAGCCGCTGCCGGACAGTACGGTCACGGTGCCCTCGCGCTATGCCGCAGTGCGGTTCCTGAATGCGACGCACGGCTATCCAGCGTTCCGCATCTTTGTGGATGGCACGCGGGTGGTCAATCTGCTGAATCCCGCAAGCGCAAGCGGCTATGTGCGCGTGCCTGCCGGTCTGCGCCGCATCGCGGTGGCGGGGCAGGACGGATATGTCTACATCGCCAGGGAGATGCCCTTTGTGTCCGGCTCGACCTCGACCGTCGCCATCATCAACAGGACGGGCGGTCTGGAGCTTGCACAGATCGCGGACGCGTGCCGCGTGATTTGATACCGCCCAACGAAACCGGCCCCCGACGCCATCTGCTGCGCCGCGGGCCGGTTTTGGGCGATTGGGGGAGAAAAAAACGCGCTCACTGCCGCACGGACAGGCGGATGGTTCGCTCCAGCTGCGAGTGGCTTTCGCCCTCGCGCACCCGGCGGCAGACGATGACCAGACGGTCGTCGTCGATGCAGGTGGACAGCGTGAGCAGCGCGTCCGAGGGCGAAACGTCCAGCGGGACGGCGTACATCGAGCGCAGCTGCACCTCGCGCACATAGCGGTCGAACGCCTCGTCCGAATCGAAGGATGGATAGGAGAAGTAGTTGAAGAAGCGCTCGTCGTGCACATCCAGCGACACGCGCAGCACGGCGAACATCACATACTGATCCCTTTCCCAGAGCGTGTCGTAATCGACGAAGGCATTGCGCTTGAAAAAGTCGATGTCCTGCGCGTAATGCACCAGGCGGCCGAACATGGCGCCGTCCTTCATGTTGTGGCCGTGCAGCAGCAGATTCTGCGTGTGCTCGCCAAAGCGATGGCGCTCGTCCAGAAAGATGCAGCCGGATGTGTTCCTCTGGCGATCGAAATCATGGGTCAGGTAATAGGTATTGTCCTTGTACATGACGGGCAAATCCAGCACCTGCGGGATGGAGATCCAGCCGATCAGGTCGTGATTGTCCTCGTACAGGGCCTCCATGTGCGGGAGCGCTGTGCCGCCGACGCGGTGATAGACCGTGCTGCTCACCACCGGGGCGAGGGCTTCGGTTTGCTCCGGGAGACTGTCCGTGTCGGCGGCGTCGGAAAGCATCAGGAAGCCGGCGGACGGTGCGGAGGCCTCAGACGAGGCGGTTGGCGTGGGCGACGGCTGGCCGGGTGACGGCTGGTCGGGCGACGGCTGGTCGGGTGACGGCTGGCCGGATGATGGCTGGATGGACGATGGGGTGATGCCTTCGGGCGAAGCGGAGGCCTCGGCCTGCGTCAGCTGGGCGCGCCGACGGGACAGCTCCGCGTTCAGGCGCCGGGTGCGGACGGAGCGCCAGAGAATGCTGGTGATCATCATCAGGCTGAAGGCCGCCGTCATACCGAGCAGGACGAGGGCGATCCGATGCAGGGACAGCCGTCCCTTCCTGCGGCTGCGCGTATGCAGGGAGAAGGAGCCGAGTGCGTCCTCCGGCGGGGGAGGCGGCAGCATGCGCCGCTTGGCTGGGCGCTGCCCGATGGAGAAGGAGCCAAGTGCGTCCTCCGGCGGGGGAGGCGGCAGCCTGCGCCGCTTGGCCTGGCGCTGCCCGATGGAGAAGGAGCCAAGTGCGTCCTCCGGCGGGGGAGACGGCAGTCTGCGGCGACTGGTTAGGCGCTGCCCGATGGAGAAGGAGCCGGGTGCGTCCTTCGGCGGGGGAGACGGCAGCCTGCGGCGACTGGTTAGGCGCTGCTCGATGGAGAAGGAGCCGGGTGCGTCCTCCGGCAGGGGAGGCGGCAGCCTTCGTCGCTTGGCCTGGCGCTGCCCGATGGAGGAGCCGAGTGCGCCCTCCGGCGGGGGAGACGACGGTCTGCGCCGTCTGGCGGGACGGGCTTCGGGCAGCGGCATGTCGGGAGCGCTGGCCAGCAGGGAAGCGGCCTGCCTGCGATGCGCGCGAGGAGCCTCCTGCGGTTGGTCTGCCGGTTTGCGGGGATCGACGGGCTGAGCGGGCAAGGGGAGATCACCCGGCGGGCAGGCGGCGCGCCGTCTTCTGCTGCTCATGTGCTCATCCCCTTGCGTTGTTCGGCAGACCGCCCGCTGCCTGTTTCCATGCTATCTTAACCCATTTTGCCATTTCAGTCAAGGATAGTATGCTCTAGCGGACGAAGATACTCTGCATCCGCCTGCGGGCGGGAAACCTCATCCGTCGCCTGCGGGCGACACCTTCCCCAAAGGGGAAGGCCGGGGCTATTCTCCCGGGGCTTCAGCTTGTTTCCCGGTTCGTATCGATGAAGTGAGAAGCGGTTTGTATCCTCAAAGCTGGCGTTCAAAGCCTTCCCCTCTGGGGAAGGTGGCCGAGCGAAGCGAGGACGGATGAGGTCTTATTCCGCTCAAGCCTCTCTTAGTTAGCTAAAGCGTCCTTTCGCTTTTCTGCACCGATAAAGGAAGGCCATGGCCCCGGGCTGCGGAACCATGGCCGTCGCTCAGTTCAGGCGGAGGAAGGTGATCGAGGCCAGCACGTCGTTGGCGTCCGCTGCCGTCAGATCCAGCTCCTCGGAGGAAGCCAGCGCGACGGTGGTGGTGCCGGTGGAGATCTCAAAGGTTTGGATGATATGCGGGCCGGTGTCCGAGGTCGTGCGGATGTGTGTGCGCGTGGAGGGATCCACAGCGCCGTTCACCAGCAGATACAGATCCTGCGTGAGGTTGGTCGTCGGCGGGATGTTCAGGATGGCCGTGACCTGATAGGTGCCGGGCGAGACCAGCGTGAAGACGCCGCTCGACTGCGTGATGGAGCCGGCGGGCAGGGCGGAGAACACGGTAAAGGGGATGGCGGTGTTGGCGGCGACGTCGATCGTCCCGACGGTGTGCCCGGTGCCGTATGCCGCCAGGCCGGTGCCTGCCGGGCCGGTGGGGCCGGTGGGGCCAGTCGCGCCGGTTGCGCCGGTCGCGCCGGTAGCGCCAGTCGCGCCGGTTGCGCCGGTAGCGCCAGTCGCGCCGGTAGCGCCAGTCGCGCCGGTTGCGCCGGTCGCGCCGGTTGCGCCAGTCGCGCCGGTTGCGCCGGTTGCGCCGGTTGCGCCGGTAGCGCCAGTCGCGCCGGTTGCGCCGGTAGCGCCAGTCGCGCCGGTCGCGCCGGTGGCGCCAGTCGCGCCGGTGGCGCCAGTCGCGCCAGTCGGGCCGGTCGGGCCGGTCGGGCCAGTCGGGCCAGTCGGGCCGGTGGGGCCGGTAGCGCCAGTCGCGCCGGTCGCGCCGGTTGTGCCGGTCGCGCCAGTGGGGCCAGTGGGGCCAGTGGGGCCGGTGGGGCCGGTCGGGCCGGTCGCGCCCGTTGCGCCAGTGGGGCCAGTCGCACCGGCGAAGCCCTGCGGCCCCTGCGGGCCTATGGGTCCCTGCGGGCCGGTGGGGCCAGTCGGGCCAGTCGGGCCGGTGGGGCCGGTCGGGCCGGTGGGGCCAGTCGGGCCGGTGGGGCCGGTGGGGCCGCGGCGGCAGCGCTCGCCCGGATGCCACGGCCAGCAGCACCCGCAGCCGTCCTGCGAACAGGCGGCGCCTTCGCAGTCCCGGAATCTGTCGCATGAGCAGCCGCAGCGTCCGGAGCTGCGGTTATGGGAGTTGACATGATAAAAGGGCAAGAGATACACCTGCTTTCCAGAAGGTTGGGAAAGAAACAGGAGGCGAAGGGAACTTGTTTTGCGTTCCCTGGCATACTCTATGCCAGACGCCATTTGCGCGTGAGTCCAGCGGGGAGGGATGACCTTGGCGGAGCTGTCGCTGTGTATGATTGTCAAAAACGAGGCGGAACGCCTTTCGCGATGCCTGGAGAGCGTGAAGGACGCGGTGGACGAAATCGTGATCCTGGACACCGGCTCGACGGATACGACGAAGAACGTAGCCGCACGCTACACCGACCGGGTGTACGATTACGCCTGGCGGGAGGACTTTGCAAGCGCGCGCAACGCGTCCTTTGCCCGGGCGAGCAAGCCGTTCATCCTCTGGCTCGACGCGGACGATGTGCTCGATCCAGAGCAGCGGGAGCGGCTCATTGCGCTCAAGAGGCGGCTGGACGAGCGCGTGGATGCCGTGATGATGCCCTACCAGTACGCCTTTGACGCGGGCGGCAGACCGACGCTCGTCTTCGACCGGGAGCGGATCGTCCGACGGGCGGCGGGCTTCGTCTTCAGCGGGCGGGTACACGAGGCAATGGCCGTCAGCGGGCGGGTGATCCGCGAGGACATCCCCGTGCGCCACACCGGCCGGCATGGGGAGAGCAGCAACCGGCGCAATCTGGCCATCTATGACGCGTGGCTGCAAAGCGGCGAGCCGATGGCGCCCCGGGATTGGTATTACTACGCCCGGGAGCTGCAAAGCGCCGGCGAGACGGCGCGCGCGGAGCAGGCGTTCGCTGCGTTCCTGGCGCAGGACGGCTGGATCGAGAACCGCATCGACGCCTGTGTGCAGCGCGGGGAGTGCCTGCGCAGGCTTGACCGCATGGAGGAGGCCAAGCGCAGCTGCTTCGAGGCCATGCTGGCCGGCCCGCCCCGGGCGGAGGCGATGTGCGCGCTGGCGGCCTGCTATCTGGAGGAGGGGGCGCTGGAGGCCGCCGCGGTGTGGTATCGGGCGGCGCTGCTGTGCGTCATGCCCGACGAGGGCGGCGCATTCGTTTCGCCGGACGCCTACGGCTACATTCCGCTGATGCAGCTGTGCGTGATCTATGATCGCCTGGGCAAGACGCGCCTGGCCTCGCAGATGAACGAGCAAGCGCTGCTGCTGCACCCGGGCGACGGCGCCGCGCTGGCCAATCGCGCGTACTTTGCCCGCGCGCTGAGCCGGAGCACGGCGCAGGAAACATCTGGACGGGAGGCGTAAGCGACGAAAAGATGGGTATCAGGGCTTTTCATCGCCCTGCTTTTTATGTATAATCATGTTGGGGGCTTGGCGCAGAACGAGACGACCGCCCGGGCGGCCTGCATTCTGGACATGCAGACCGGGCGCGTGCTCTTTGCGCAGGGCATGCACGATCGCCTGCCGATGGCCTCCACCACCAAGGTGATGACGGCGCTGCTGGCCATCGAGCGGGGCAATCTGTCCGATGAGGTGGTCTGCTCGGCCAACGCCTTTGGCGTGTCCGGCACATCCATCTATCTGCAGGAGGGCGAACGGCTGACGCTAGAGCAGATGCTGCTGGGGCTGATGCTCTCCAGCGGCAACGACGCGGCGGTGGCCATCGCCGAGCACATCGGCGGATCGCTGGAGGGCTTTGTGGCCATGATGAACGCGCGGGCGGCGGAGATCGGCGCAGTCAACACGCATTTCGCCAATCCGCACGGCCTGCCGGATGACGACCACTACACGACGGCCTATGACCTGGCGCTCATGGCCAGGGAGGCCA
>JBJEYK010000187.1:0-5489 GCA_051886775.1 Candidatus Ventricola sp.
CCGCCGACGATGAGCACGGGAGAGTGATCCATATAGGCCTTCATGTGGATGCCCGCCCGATAGCCCACGTTGTCCCTGATGAGGATGCGGCCGCCGCGCATGCCGTAGGCGCAGGCGTCGCCGCAGCTGCCGTGGATGACCACCTCGCCGTCGTTCATCGTGTCGCCGACGGACTCCTGGCAGTTGCCAAAGACCTCGACCGTCGCGCCGTCCATATACTGCGCCAGGCCGTTGCCGGGCGTGCCGTGCACGGTGAAGCGCCTTTTCTTGGCGGCGCAGGCGATGTAGCGCTGGCCGTTGACATGGGTCAGCTCCACCTCGCTGTCTGCACAGGCGCGGATGGTCTCGTTGAGCTGCTGATAGTCAATTCCTGCTGCGTCCAGCTTCATAGCGCGGCACCTCCCAGCTTTTTCGCGCGCTCGGTGGCGCAGAAGGCCATCAGCTGCGGTGTTTCCCGGATAAGCTCAAAGTCGATGGTGTGCAGCGGCGTGCGCTCGCGCACCAGCGAGGTGTAGATGCCCGCGCGCTCGATGTCGCCGAGCATGATGAAGCCGGCGAGCCGGTCGTCGCGGACATAGAGCGCCTTGTAGGCGTCCTGCGTGTGGGTGACGAACGCTTCCCCGTCGTAGCTGCCGGCGCTGATCAGGTGCAGCCCCATGAAGCCGGTGGCGTTCATCGCAGTGGGGTGCTCGAAGGAGGCGGTATCGCCCGCCATGCACCGGCCTGCCGTCTCGCCCTGCATCATGGCGTTGGGCCAGATGGCCAGCACGCGCGGCTCGCCGGTATCCGGGTCGGTCTGCGCGGCGCAGTCGCCCGCGGCGAAGATGTCCGGCTGGCTGGTCTGGCAATGGCTGTCGGTCACAATGCCGCGCGCGACGGCGCAGCCCGCCGCCTGGCCGAGCGATGCGTTGGCACGCACGCCGACGGCCAGCACCAGCACGTCGAAGCCGATGGTCTTGCCGCTCCCCAGGTACGCGGTATCCTTTTCAAAGCGCACGGCGCTGTCGCCCAGCGTAAAGCGGATGCCGTGCTGCTCCAGGTGGCGCTGCACGATGGCGGCAGGCTCCTCCGGCAGCGCTGCGGGCAGGATGCGCGTGGCCATGTCCACGACGTCGATGGAGGCGGCCAGCGCGGCGATGCCCTCGGCGCACTTGAGGCCGATCAGCCCCGCGCCCAGGATCAGCACGCGCTTGTCCTTCTGCTCGCCCAGCATGGCGCGCAGGGCGAGCGCGTCGTCCAGCGTCCAGAAGGCGGTCTTGCAAGGGACGCTGTCCAGCCCGTCGATCGGCGGGACAAAGGGCGTGGAGCCGGCGGCGATGCACAGCCGGTCGTAGGGGAGCGCTTCGCCGCTGTCCAGCGTGACGGTGTGCGCGCGCTCATCGATGGCGGTGGCCGTCACGCCGCGCAGGATGCGCACGCCCCGGCGCTCGGCGTAGTCCGCCGGGCGATAGGAGAGCAGCTTGTCCTGCGTCGTGCGGCCCTCCAGCAGGTAGGAGATCAGCGGCCTGCCGTAGAACGGATACGGCTCCCGGCCGACCAGGGTGATATCGCCTGCGGGATCGACGGCGCGGATGCCCTCGATGCAGCCCATGGCGGCGGCGCTTCCGCCGATGATGACATATTTCATAAGGGGAGTCGCCTCGCTTTCATCGTTCCTCGTAGACAATGGCCTTGTTGGGGCAGCCCTGCACGCACAGCGGCACGCCGAAAGCGTTCTTGGTGCACAGCTCACACTTCTGGATGACGCCGGACTCGCTGTGGCTCAGCGCGCCGTAGGGGCAGGACATGATGCACGAGCAGCAGCCCACGCACTTGTCGCTGTCGATGAGCACCGCGCCGTCCGCGACGCTCAGCGCGCCGGAGATGCAGCTCTTCACGCACAGGGGATCCTTGCAGTGCCGGCACGACACGGCGAAGGAGATGCTGTCGCGCTCCTCAATGCGGATGCGCGGGGCGATGTGCCTGTCCTTGAGGGCCTTGATCATGCTCGACTTGCCGGAGTTGGCAAAGGCGCAGTAGTATTCGCACAGGTGGCAGCCCAGGCACCACTTTTCGTTGACGTAGACCTTTTTCATATCGCTTCACTCTCCTGCGTGGCGGACGCCCAGAATGTCCAGCTCCTTCTGCGTAAGGCCGATGCCGCGCAGCATCAGCCGGTTGCCGCGCAGCGCCTCGATGGAGTTGATGCCCATGCCGCCCATCATTTCCTTCAGCTCGTGATCCCAGCTGGTGAGCAGGTTGATCAGCCGCTTTTCGCCGATGTCCGGGTTCAGGCGCTTGACCAGCTCAGGCCGCTGCGTGGCGATGCCCCAGTTGCACTTGCCCGTCTGGCAGGAGCGGCACAGGTGGCAGCCCAGCGCCAGCAGCGCGGCGGTGGCGATGTAGACGGCGTCCGCGCCCAGGGCGATGGCCTTGACCAGGTCGGCGCTGGAGCGGATGGAGCCGCCGATGACCAGGCTGACCCGGTCGCGGATGCCCTCGTCGCGCAGGCGCTGATCGACGCTGGCCAGAGCCAGCTCGATGGGGATGCCCACGTTGTCCCGGATGCGCGTGGGCGCCGCGCCGGTGCCGCCGCGGAAGCCGTCGATGGCGATGATGTCCGCGCCGGAGCGTGCGATGCCCGAGGCGATGGCGGCGACGTTGTGTACTGCGGCGATCTTGACGATCACGGGCTTTTTGTACTGCGTCGCTTCCTTAATGGAGTACACCAGCTGGCGCAGATCCTCGATGGAATAGATGTCGTGGTGCGGCGCGGGGGAGATGGCGTCCGTGCCCTCGGGGATCATGCGCGTGCGCGAGATGTCCGCGCCGACCTTGATGCCCGGCAGGTGGCCGCCGATGCCGGGCTTGGCGCCCTGGCCCATCTTGATCTCCACCGCCGCGCCGGCGTTCAGGTAATCCGGATGCACGCCGAAGCGGCCGGAGGCCACCTGCACGATGGTGTGCTCGCCGTAGGCGTAGAAGTCCTGATGCAGACCACCCTCGCCGGTGTTGTAGTAGGTGCCCAGCGCCGTGGCTGCGCGGGCGAGGGAGGCGTGCGCATTGTAGGAGATGGAGCCGTAGCTCATCGCCGAGAACATGATGGGCAGCGACAGCTCCAGCTGCGGGGGCATGTTGTCCGTCAGGCGGCCCTGCTCGTCGCGCGCGATGGCCTGCGGCTTGGCGCCCAGGAAGGTGCGCGTCTCCATCGGCTCGCGCAGCGGGTCGATCGACGGGTTGGTCACCTGCGAGGCGTTGATCAGCAGCTTGTCCCAGTAGATGGGATACGGCTCAGGGTTGCCCATGGAGGAGAGCAGCACGCCGCCGGTGCCCGCCTGGCGGTAGACCTCGGAGATGGCCTTGCCCGTCCAGTTGGCGTTCTCCTTGAAGGTGTGATCGGTCTTGACGATCTTGAGCGCACGCGTCGGGCACAGCGACACGCAGCGGTGGCAGTTGACGCATCTGGACTCGTCGCTGACCATCATGCCGAAGTCCGCGTCGTAGTGGTGCACGTTGTTGGCGCACTGGCGCTCGCAGGCGCGGCAGGTGATGCAGCGCTGCGGATTGCGGATGACCTCGTACGGGGGATAGAGAAAATCGATGGCCATTACGCCCGGCCTCCCTTCTGCATGGAATCGAGGGTGACGATCACCGGCTGGCCGCCGCCCGGCGCCCAGACGCGCTCCAGCTCCGGCGCGATAGCGCGGATGGCGCACTCCTCGGAGGCGATGTAGACCATGTCGCCCTGCTCGCCCACGACCATGGAGCGCAGCTTCAGCCGGTCGCCCAGCGCCATCAGCCCGCCCGCAAAGCCCACGAGGATGGAGAACGGGCCGTTGATCAGCAGCGGGCCGAACGCCTTGCGCAGGTACGCGGCGCGGCTGCGCTCCGGCTCGGGCATGCGCTCAATGGTCGACCAGAACGGCGCGGCGATGACGCCGGCGGTCTCCTCCAGGGTGAGGCCGCGCCTGCGCGTCAGCTCGTCGAGGATGTAGGTGATGGCCTCGGTGTCGGTCTTGAGCGTGCAGGCGTAGCCGAACATCTCGATGAAGCGGCGGTTGGCGTCGTAGCTGGAGATTTCGCCGTTGTGCACGACGCTCAGGTCCAGCAGCGCGAAGGGATGCGCGCCGCCCCACCAGCCGGGCGTGTTGGTGGGATAGCGGCCATGCGCCGTCCAGCAGTAGCCGGCGTATTCCTCCAGGCGGTAGTAGCGGCCCACGTCCTCCGGGAAGCCGACGGCCTTGAACACGCCCATGTTCTTGCCGCTGGAGAAGACGTATGCCCCCTCGATGCGGGCATTGATGTGCATCACACGCCGCACGACGTACTCCTGCTCGTCCACCTGCGACTCGCGCAGGACGTTGGCGATGGGCTGGAGGAAATAGCGCACGATCATCGGCTCTGCGGTGATGGCGCTCATGCGGCGGGTGGGGATCTTCTCGCAGCCCACGACCTCGAAGAAGCGCTCGATATACTGCTCGCAGGCATTTCGCGCGCTCAGATCGTCGTAGAAGAGATGAAACGCGTAGTCGTCCTTGTGCTGCGGATAGATGCCGTAGCCGGCGAAGCCGCCGCCCAAGCCGTTGGACCGGTCGTGCATCGGCTCGATCGAGCGGATGATGGCGTCGCCGGGGATTGCGCGTCCGCTCCTGCAGAATATGGAAGAAATGGCGCAGCCGGATGGAATGTGCTCGCGGCCCTCTAATCTGATAGAATCCATCGCTTACGGCCTCCTTGCTCACGGGCAAGCCCGGAAAATGGTTGATGCGACCATTATAGCGCCGCGCGTGCGGTTTGTAAAGGCGTTTTGCCGACGAAAATGAAGTTTTGCGACAAAAACATTTAATTTTGATCAGAAACGAGCATAAAACTAATGAGAATTGCAAGATTTTCAATTTGATTATCTAAAATGCCTTGACAGCAGGGGTGTGGTGGGCGTATACTTTCGCACGTCAGCAGGGCGGCGCGGCAGGCGATGGCTTGCCGCAGGCTAGCTGCAATCGGCCCAGAGGGGCTATGAATGGGAGAGATCAGCATGAAAAAGGTTCCGGAGCTGTTTGGCAGCATGGTCTTCAACGAGGCCGTCATGAAGGAAAGGCTGCCCAAGGACGTGTATCACGCGCTCAAGCGCACCATCCGCCAGGGCACGGCGCTGGAGGCGGACATCGCGGGCGTCGTGGCCAACGCGATGAAGGATTGGGCGATCGAGAAGGGCGCGACCCATTTCACCCACTGGTTCCAGCCGATGACCGGCATCACCGCCGAGAAGCACGACGCGTTCATTTCCCCCTGCGCCGACGGCACGGTGATCATGGAGTTCTCCGGCAAGGAGCTGATCAAGGGCGAGCCGGACGCCTCGTCCTTCCCGTCCGGCGGCCTGCGCGCGACGTTCGAGGCGCGCGGCTACACCGCCTGGGATCCGACCAGCTACGCCTTCATCAAGGACGGCACGCTCTGCATCCCCACGGCGTTCTGCTCCTACACCGGCGAGATCCTGGACAAGAAGACCC
>JBJEYK010000188.1:0-5477 GCA_051886775.1 Candidatus Ventricola sp.
CTGCGCAGCGGCGATATGATCGTGGGCAAGACGCGCCCCAAGCGCATGGGCGACCGGTACAGCGCGCTGATGTACATCGAAAGCGTCAACGGCGACAACCCGGATGTCGCGCGGCTGCGCAGGCCGTTTGACTCGCTTACGCCGATTCACCCCAACCGCCGCCTGACGCTGGAGCGCACCTGCGGCGAGAGCGACATGGCCATGCGGCTGCTCGACTTCATCGCGCCCATCGGCCTGGGGCAGCGCGCGCTGATCGTTGCCCCGCCCAAGGCGGGCAAGACCGTGCTGCTCAAGAAGATCGCGCAGGCGATCCGTGAGAACCACAAGGACATCGAGCTGATCGTGCTGCTCATCGACGAGCGGCCCGAGGAGGTCACCGACCTCAGGCGCAGCGTGGATGCGCAGATCGTCTATTCCACGTTCGACGCGCCGCAGGAGAACCACGTCCGCGTGGCGGACATGGTCTACGAGCGCGCGCAGCGCCTGGTGGAGCAGGGAAAGGATGTCGTCGTGCTGATGGACAGCCTCACCCGCCTGGCGCGCGCCTGCAACGCGCTGGCACCCGGCGGGCGCGCCATGAGCGGCGGCCTGGCCCCCGGCGTGCTCCAGCGGCCCAAGCGCATCTTCGGCGCGGCGCGCAACATCGAGGAGGGCGGCAGCCTGACGATCATCGCGACGGTGCTGGTGGAGACCGGCAGCCGGATGGACGACGTGATCTTCGAGGAATTCAAGGGCACGGGCAACGCCGAGATCCGACTGGACCGCGCGCTGTCGGAGGCGCGGGTGTTCCCGGCGATCGATCTGGCGCGCTCGGGCACCCGGCACGAGGAGCTGCTGCTCTCCCCCGAGGAGGCCAGGGGCGTCGCCTGCGTGCGGCGGATCCTCTCGCAGGGGCACACCCGCGAGGCCACGCAGCAGCTGATCGGCATGATGGAAAAGACGACAAGAAACCAGGAATTTTTCAAAAGATTGCAGGAATGGCTTGCAATTTGGGAGAAAGAAGGGTATACTATACGAAGTCTCCGCTCAAGCGTATGAGAAGACGCCTGATTCCGTTTGCGCCTTTCATGCGATAGTACTGCGGAAAAAGAGGTGAAAATCATGAAGGAAGGCATCCACCCGAAGTATCAGAAGGCGACCGTGACCTGCGTCTGCGGCAACACCTTCACCACCGGCTCCACCAAGAAGGAGCTGCGCGTTGAAATCTGCTCCAAGTGCCACCCGTTCTTTACCGGCAAGCAGAAGCTGGTTGACGCCGGCGGCCGTGTCGATCGCTTCAAGAAGCGCTACGGCATCTGATTCCCGCACACCTGAGACGGCCTTTGGCCGTCTCTTTTCGATTGCCCGAACCAACGCAAAGCCACCCGCCGTGCGGGTGGCTTTGTGCTGGCTGGCCCGGCAAGGAGCCGGGGAAAAATCAATCCCGGATGGTGAAGCTGGTTTCGCTGACGAAGCAGCCGTCCATGTACATTCTGACGATGTACTTGCCGGCGGGGATTTCGCCGCACTGTGCATGCAGATCCTCAAACGCGCCGTTCATGTAGATCATCGTGCGCCAATAGCTCTCCCATTTGGACTTGATCTCCATATCGCCGTAGTCCGTTGCCACATAGCCGTTCGGCGCGATGACCACCATCAGCGTGGGCATCGTGAGCGTGCGGCTGCGGGGAGAGAGGCTGAAGTTCATTCTGACCCAGAACTGCTTTTCCGACATCAGCTCGTAGATTTTGTCGTTGGACAGATCGTGCGCGTAGTTGTAGGAGTAGTCGTTGCCCTTCGGCACGAAATAGGTCAGGTCGGTGGACTTGACGGTGAAGCGGAACTGGTCAAACTTCGGCAGCTCCGGCACGGTCACATAGTCGATGCCCGCGTACTGAAGCTCCAGCCCCGGGAGGACCAGCAGCGCGTAATCCATGCCGGGCGCGAGGTTGGTGTAGGTATAGGTGCTGCCGCGCACATTCTGCTCGACCAGGATCTTGTTGCCGGTCTCCCCCTCGGTGAGCACCAGGGAGCCTACGGTCACACTGCCGCCGTTCGGGTTGTTCCATGCGATGGTGACGGTGCCGTCGCTGTTCGTCTTCGTGCTGGTGATCTCGATCGTTTCGAGCGCGAGCGAGGCGACCGGACACAGGCAGATCATCCAGATAAGGGTCAGCGCGATAAGCCATGCCTTTCTCATGTGCATTTCCATCCTTTCATCCTTTTGTTACCGCAACTATATAACAGTGAATCTTGATATGATTATAGCCTGTTTCAGGAGGCTTGTCAATTCATTTGCGATGGAATCGCACGACGCACTGCGGTCTGTACAGAACCGTCAGAAAATGGTATAATCATCCATATCATACCCAAAGGGCCGCCCTGCGCCTGGAACCGGCACGCTGCGCTGCCCTGGATACGAATCGGAGGGATGCACTTGAAGCTGCATACAACGGTCGCCGCGGCTCTGCTGATGAGCCTGATGGTCATCCCGGCTGCGGAGGCGGAGATTTCCGGCATGCTGACCGTCCGGAGGCAATACAACAAAGGACGCTATCTGATCCAGGCGGACTATGTCGATGCCGCGGGCAACGTCGCCATGGCGGAGGACAAGGGCTACTCCACCGTCCGCTATCAGTACGATCAGAACAACAAGCTCACCGAGATCGCCTACTATGACGTCGAGGGTCAGCCGGTCAACGGCGACAAGGGCTACGCGCGCATGGAGCAGAAGTGGAACAGCAAGCGCAGGCTGCTTCGCAAGGCGTATTATCTGGCGGACGGCAGCCTGGTTGTCGGGCCGGAGGGCTTTGCCATCCAGGAGAATACCTACACCGGCGCCACGCTGATGACGACCGCCCATTACGGCGCGGATGGCCTGCCGCTGCGGTCGGACACGCTGTATACCTACTTCGTCAACGAGCATTACCGCCCGGAGAATGCCCGCCGCTCGATCACGCCCAGCCAGCAGTATACCGACGCGGACGGCAACCTGATGGCCGGCCCGCAGGGATGGGCCAGGATGGAGAACGGCTATATCAGCGATCAGTTCCTGTGCTCGACCGCGTATTATGACGAGGACGGCAATCTGTTCTTCAACGAAGCGCTGGGCTATGCGCGCATGGAGAAGATCTACCGCAACTATCGCTTCCGCGAGGCTTATTATTACGACGAAAACAACAACCTCGTGCTCAACCGGGACGGCTATGCCGAGGTGCGCTATGTCTACGACTCGGCAAAGAAGGCGACGGAGGAGTTCTATTACGACACGAACGGGCAGCCGATCGCGTCGTGCAAGGGCTGCTTTGGCTATACCAGCCATGTCATCGGCAGCGCGCAGGATATCTCGGAGCGGTATCTGGACACGAACGGCCGCCTGATGATGAACGACGAGGGCTATGCCCGCGTGGATACGCGCTACACCACCGGCTCCAGGCTGAAGTCCGTGGAGTATTTTGACGATCAAAACAAGCCGGTGGTGGTGCCGGAGCTGGGCTATGCCTCCGTGCGCAACACCTACGCGTCGAAGACGAGGATCGAAAGCACCGCCTACTATGACGCGGACAAGAAGCTGGTCAACGGCGCGAAGGGCTACGCGAAGATCATCTACGAATACGATGCGAAGGGCAACGCCACCGGCGAGCGCTATCTGGATGCGAACGGACAGCCCGTCGCGACGGCGGAGGGCTACTATGCCCTGCGCTACACCCTCGACGGGAAGGGCAACCGCGTCAGCCAGACGTATCTGGATGAGAACCGTCAGCCCATGACCCTGCAGCAGGGCTACGCGACGATCCGCTATACCTATGACGACGGCGGCAAGAAGGAAAGCGAAAGCTATTTCGACATCGACGGCGGCAAGGTGCTCCTGGCGGCGGGCTATCACGAGATCCAATATGAATACGACGAGGACAACCACGTCGCCGCCACCTCGTACTGCGACATGGACGGCGAGCTGACGGATATCGGCGAGGGCTATGCCACCATCCGCCATGTCTACGACGCAGACGGCAACAGGATCACTTCGCTGTATTACACGGCGGAGGGCAATCTCTCCACCCTGGGCAAGGAGTACGCCTACAGCCTGCGCACCTACGCAGACGACCGCAGCAGCTATGTGCAGACCTTCTACGGCGCGCATCAGGAGGTGGTGTCGCTTTCCGCTGGCTATACCCATGTCCGCTATGTGCTCAATGAGAACAGGAAGGTCGTCCTGGAGACGTATCTGGACGGGGAGCAGCAGCCGGTGCTTCTGGAGGCGGGCTACGCGTCCATCCAGCGCGACTACGATGAGACGGGCAACGTGATTGCCGAGCGCTATCTGGCTCTGGATGGACGCACGGTCATGACCAGCCGGGGCTACGCGGTGGTCGAGCGGACGTACAACGGCAAGCGGAAGGTCGTCTCCGAGCGCTATCTGGACGAGGCCGGACAGCCGATCGAGCTGAGCGCGGGCTATGCCTCGCTCCGGCGGGACTACGACGCGGCGAACAACCTGACGGAGGAGCGCTATTTCGCGGCGGACGGCACGCCCTGCGCCAGCAGCAAGGGCTACGCGATCGTGCGAAGGAGCTACAATGCGCAGAACCGGGCGATCCTGGAGCAGTATTATGATGTGGATGACGCGCCGGTTTCGGTGCCCGCGGGCTATGCCGCCCTGACACGCGACTATGACGCGGCGGGCAACGTCGTCCGGGAAGCGTATCTGGATGAAGCCGGACAGCCGACGGCGTGCAGCGCGGGCTATGAGGCAGTGTCAAGGCGCTACAACGCGGCAAGGAAGGTCGTGTACGAGCGCTACGAGACTGCTGACGGCGAGCCGATGACGCGCCCGCAGGGCTATGCCGCGCTGGAGAGGGCCTATGATGAGCAGGGACGCGTGGCCCTGGAGCGCTATCTGGACACCCGGGATCAGCCTGTTAGCTGCACCTCCGGCTACGCGGCGATCGCCAGGACCTACGATGCGAAGGGCAGGGTGCTGACCGAGCGGTACTTCGCGGAGGACGGACAGGCGGCAGTGATGAGCAAGGGCTACGCCGGACTGGAACGCGCCTACGACGAGGACGGCAGCGTGCTGAGCATCGTCTATCAGGCGGCGGACGGCAGCCCTGTGGAGACCACGGACGGCTATGCGTCTGTGCGCTACGGCTACGACGCGCAGATGAACCGGAACGCGGAGCGGTACTTTGTGCCGGACGGACAGAGCGCGGTGCTGGCCAAGGGGTACAGCGGCATTGACAAGGCGTTTGATGACGAGAAGCGCCTGATTGCGCAGACCTATGTGGACGCGTCTGGCACCCCGGTCGTCACGACGGACGGTTATGCGACGGTCAGACGCACCTATGACGAGGCCGGGAACGTCATCGAGGAACGCTATTATGATATCAACGACGCGCTGATCGGGCTGCCGAAGGGTTACTGCGGTTGGCGAAAGGTCTTCAATGAGAAGAAGCAGATGATCTCGCAGACGTTCGTGGACGCCGCCGGTACCCCGGTCA
>JBJEYK010000189.1:0-5429 GCA_051886775.1 Candidatus Ventricola sp.
AGGGAGCTGTCCTTCACCAATTTGTTTATGCAGATGAACGGAAAGCCCTTTCTGGGGATCAGCGGAGAATGCCATTACGCCCGCGTTCATGAGCGCCAGTGGGAGGACACGCTCCTGAAAATGAAGATGGGCGGCATCAACACGGTCGCAACCTATGTCTTCTGGATTCATCACGAGGAGCAGGAAGGCGTATTCCGGTTTGACGGAAACCGGAATGTGCGGCGGTTTCTGCAGTTGTGCCAGAAGCACGCCCTGCATGTCATCGTGCGGATCGGGCCGTTTGCTCACGGAGAGGTTCGCAACGGTGGTCTCCCGGATTGGCTGTATGGCAAGCCGTTTGAGGTCAGATCGGCCAACGAGGGCTTTCTGGCGTACACCAGAAGGTTCTACCGAAGGCTGGCGGAGCAGTTTGAGGGCCTGTATTTTCAGGACGGCGGGCCGATTATCGCGGCGCAGATTGAGAATGAATACAGGCACTCCGCGTCTCCCTGGGAGATGACCACGGGGATCACCAATGAATGGGTGCCTGCCGGCAGCGAAGGAAACGCGTATATGCTCGCGCTCAAGCGCATCGCGCAGGAGGAAGGCATCGTCACGCCCTTCTACACCTGCACCGCATGGGGAGGGGCAGCCACGCCCGCAGAGGAAATGCTGCCCGTGTGGGGCGGCTATGCCTTCTGGCCGTGGATTTTCTATGATTACCGGGGGCCGCACCCGGCGACGCCGGAGTATATCTATCGGGATTACCACAATCGGGATGTGCCGAAAACCTACAACTTTGAGCCGGTCTACGATCCGGAAAGCCTGCCCTATGTCTGCTGCGAGATGGGCGGCGGGATGACCTGCTATTACCCTTACCGCTTTCAGCTCCCCTATGAGAGCGTGGACGCCATGGCCAATGTCAAGCTGGCGTCGGGCTGCAATTTCCTGGGGTATTACATGTACCGCGGAGGGAGCAATCCGCGGGGAGAAACCACGCCGTTTCTCAATGAATGCCAGTGCCCGAAGATTTCGTATGATTATCAGGCGCCGATCGGAGAATTCGGGCAGCTTCGGCCCAGCTATTACAGGCTGAAGGCGCTGCACCAGCTTGCAAGGAACTATCAGATCTGTGAGCTTGAAACGGTCCTGCCCGAGGGCGCGCAGGAGATCGCGCCGGAGGATGTGAATACGCTGCGCTATGCGGTGCGCACCGACGGCAGGCGAGGCTTTCTGTTTCTGAACAATTATCAGGACCATGCTCTGTGCAGGGAGAAAAGGAACGAGACAATCCGTCTGAAGACGCGGGCGCAGGATGTCGTCATCCCGGGCATTTCTCTTGCGGCAGGGGAGGAGGCCATTCTGCCGTTTGGGATGGATGTGGAAGGATATCGTCTGGTCTATGCGAGGGCGCAGCCGCTGTCCGTCATCAGGAACGAGAACGGCGCGGCGTACTTTTTCTTCTGTCCGTCCGGCATGGAGCCGGAATACGTATGGGACGGCGCGGGGCTGCTGTCTGTCTGCGGGAGGCGGGCGGACCAGGCAACCGTCACGGTCAGGCCGGAGGCGGGCAGGCTGTCTTCCTACACCCTGGAGGGCGAGCACGGCGCGGTGCGGATTGTGACGCTGACCCGAGAGCAGAGCCTGATGTTCTATGAGGTGGAAAAGGGCGGAGAAAAGCATGTCCTCCTCTGCGATAGCCCGCTGCTCTTTGATGGCGACAGGCTGCTGATCGAAAGCCCGTGCGGGGAGAGGACGCAGACGCTGCTGCTGACGTATCCAAGGCTGCGCCTGAAGGCGGATGAAAAGGACGTCAAAGCAGAACCGGTCGAGGAAGGCATCTGGAGCGGGCTGAGGCTGCGCTGGGATGCTTCCGCGCTGGCATCCGAAGCGCTTGCCGCAAAGAAGGTCGGCCTGGGAAGATATGTCATCGCCCTGCCGCCGGAGGCAGAGGGCTGCAAGGACCGCCTGCTGCAGATCCGCTATCACGGAGATGTCGGGCATGCGTTCTCGGACGGCGTGCTGATTTCGGACCATTTCTGCAACGGAGCCGTATGGGAAATCGGATTGAAGGAGGCCATGCCGCCCGAAAAAGGGCGGGAGCTGACGATTCTGATCACACCGCAAAAGGCGGAGGCTGCCGTCAATGTCTCCTCCGCCATGGCGGGGCGCAGGGAGCAGACGGCAGGCGCGGCGGAGGAGCTGGAAGAGGTGAAGCTGCAGCCTGTCCGGGAAGCCGTGGTCTGGCTGGCATAGAACCGGCATGCTGCCGGCGGCATTGCCGACGAGGCCAAAGCCGGCCTGCCTCTGTCCGGCGCCAGGCCGATTTCCTGCAAAAAGACAACGACAGCCCCCGGAGCTTGGCAAAGCAAGTTCCGGGGGCTGCTTATAGGGGCGCTTCAGGAATCCGTCAGCCTGGAATGGGGCGGTTCTTCGGGTGCGCTCAGCGCTGATTCCTGTATTCCAGCGGGGTCATGCCGGTGATGCGCTTGAAGGTGGTGCAGAACGTCGAATCGCTGCCGTAGCCGCAGCGGTAGGTGATCTCCTTGAGGGAGAGCTGCGTGGTGCGCAGGTAGAAGCGCGCCGCGTTGATGCGCGTGTTGATGAGGTATTCGCGCAGGGTGTAGCCTGTCTCGCGCTTGAACACGCGGGAGAAGTAGAAGGGGCTGAGGGAAACACGCTGCGCCAGCGATTCCAGCGTCAGCGGCTGATCGATGTTCTCATTGATATAGCTGAGCACCTCCTCGATGCGCGCGCTGTGCTCCGATACGTCCTCCTCCGGCAGCTCCGAGACCAGCAGCTCTGTGAGCACGGAGGTGGTGTTTTTGGAGATCAGTGCTTCGTTGATGCGCTTGTCAATGTGGAACATGTTGTAGATGCGCTCCAGAGCGTGAACGGCATGGTAGGAGTTCCGCAGCAGGATGAGCTGGCGGCGGCTTTGCACAATGGCCTCGAAATAATCGCGGGCCATCCTTCCGTCGAAGTGAATCCAGTAGATTTCCCAGCCGCTGTCGGTGCCGTATCGATGAGGAAGGTAGCAGTCCAGAATCACCAGCGAGCCGACGTGAAGCTCGACGCGCTGATTGTCCAGATAGCAGTAGCCCCTTCCGCGAACGACATACAGAATGAGAAAGCTGTCGTAGGATGCGCGCCGAACGGCATAGTGCTCATTGCAGAAGTAATGGCCGGTACAGTTGAGCGTAAAGAAGAGGTTTTGGGCCATGATGCTGGGCGTATGAAAGTAGGCGTTGGATTCGGGCAGCACGCCGGGTTCATTGATTTTCATAGCTGGCAACGCTCCTTGGCTGAATGGGAAGCTTCCTTCTGTACCTCATTATACGCGAAAACATCCGGCGGTTCAAGCGGAGATCACAATACGGTCAGACACATCGAGGATGGACAGATATCTCGCCCCATCGGATTCCGCAGAGATTCCCTCCGGATCAGGAATGCCGATGACGTGCCCTATGAGATAGACGGCGTGCCGGCGATTCCCAAGGGGAAGCGGCTTGCCAAGACGCACGCTGGTATAATGTGCAGGCATCTGCCGGAAGGCGGATGTTTCTTTGTGAAAAATACAAAAATTGACGCACACGATTGTATTTTCGTTGACATTTGCGCCTCGGGGCGTTAAGATAGAGCGCGTTCAAGGAACGACCGCGGCGCTGCCGCGAATACAGGAGGAAATCACGATGAAGAGGTTTGCGATCATCATGCTGGCGCTGATGCTGCTGGGCCTGGCCGCGGTTTGCCAGGCGGACACCCTGCGCGTGGGCATGGAGTGCAATTACGCGCCCTACAACTGGACGCAGAGCGAGGCGAGCGACGAGGCGGTGGCCATCGCCGCGGGCGGCTACGCCGACGGCTATGACGTGCGCATCGCCAAGCGCATCGCCAGCGAGCTGGGCATGGACCTGGAGATCGTCAAGACCGAGTGGGACGGCCTCACCCCGGCGCTGCTCTCCGGCAACATCGACGTGATCATTGCCGGCATGAGCCCGACCGAGGAGCGCAAGCTGACCATCGACTTCACCGACGCGTACTACGTCACCGAGCTGTGCGTCGTTGTGCGCAAGGACAGCGCGTTCGCCTCGGCGACGAGCCTTTCCGACTTCGCCGGCGCGAAGATCACCGGCCAGATGAGCACCTTCCACTATGATGAGATCGACCAGATCCCCGGCGTCGTCAAGATGCCCGCGCAGGACACCTTCCCGACGATGATCGTCGCCGTCAGCTCCGGCGCGATCGACGGCTACATCGCCGACCGCCCGGGCGCCGTCTCCGCCACCGCCTCCAACCCCGACCTCACGTTCGTGACCTTCGAGGCGGGCCAGGGCTTTGACATCGCCCCCGAGGATGCTGAGATCGCCGTGGGCATCCGCCAGGGCAGCGAGCTGAAGGAAAAGATCAACGCCATCCTGGCCGGCATCACCGACGAGGAGCGCAACGCCATCATGGACGCGGCTGTCGCCGCGCAGCCGCTGAGCGAGTAATCGAGCGGACAAGAGCGGACGGACTGCCGGGGAGCAACCCCGGCAGCCTTTCGCGTCTGAACAGATCAATCAATAAGGAGATCACTATGCCAACCGCCTCCACATCCTTCTTCGGATGGGTCGCCTTCCTGCTGCAGAAGTACGGGATGCTCTTCCTGCGCGGCACGGGCATGACCCTGCTCATCGCCATCACGGGCACGGTGCTCGGCTTTGGTATCGGCCTGCTGGTCGCCATCGTGCGCTCGTTCACGCCCATGGCCGTGCGAGGGAAGCGCAGCGCGTTTTCCGCTGTGCGCGGCGTGCTGCTGCGCGCGGTGCAGCTGCTGCTGGGCGCGTACATCCAGGTCTTCCGCGGCACGCCGATGATCGTGCAGGCCGTCGTCATCTACTACGGCGCGCAGTACGCCGGCGTGTTCATGGACACGACCTTCGCCGCGATCTTCATCATCTCCATCAACACCGGCGCGTACATGGCGGAGATCATTCGCGGCGGCATCTTCTCCATCGACAAGGGGCAGTTTGAGGCGGCGCACGCCATCGGCATGACCCACTGGCAGACGATGACCACCGTGGTGCTGCCCCAGGCCATCCGCAATATCCTGCCCAGCGTCGGCAACGAGCTGATCGTCAACATCAAGGACTCCTCCGTGCTCAACGTCATCTCCGTGTCGGAGCTGTTCTTTCAGGCCAAGAGCGCGGCAGGCGCGTACTACCGCTACTTTGAGGTCTACTTCATCATCGCCGTCATTTACCTCATCCTGACGCTGACGGTCAGCCGCATCCTGCGCTGGCTGGAACGGAAGATGGATGGCCCGGACAACTACATCATCCACGGCTCGCAGAGCGACAGCCGCGCCGAGATCGTCGTGCCGGTGGAAAACGCGCAGGAGGTGGAAAAGCGATGGAACCAGTGATTCAGGTCAGGGGGCTGCACAAGGCGTTCGGCAGCCATGAGGT
>JBJEYK010000190.1:0-23998 GCA_051886775.1 Candidatus Ventricola sp.
CATGTCGCGCCACTGAAAGGATGTGAATTCATGCTCAGCAGCCATCATTTCACGACGCTCTTGTCTGGGAGCACATCCGAAGCCCTGCAGAATCCCGCAGATCAACTGCTTGATTCCGATCATCCGCTCGATGCCGGGGAATCCGGCGTTCCGGGCTTGAGCGCCTTGTTCGATAACGCCATTGCAGGCGAGGGCAACGTCGTGACCGGCGAAGCGACGCCCGGCGAAGCCACGCCTGCCGAAGCCACGCCTGCTGAAGCGACGCCCGGCGAGGCCTCGCCCGACGGCATCGCGGGCGGCAATGCCGATGCCCCGGACGCAGGCGGCAACGCTGATGGCGACGCCGGCCATGACAACGCCCAGGATACAGGCGACCTTGACAACGCCGAAGAAGCGGGCGATCCTGCCGGCGCCCCGGAATCTGGCGGCAATGACAACGCCGACGCTCCGGGCGGCCTTGACAACGCCCAGGATACAGACGCCCTTGACAACGCCGAAGAAGCGGGCGGCCCTGCCGAAGCAGGCACTGACGCTGATATGGGGAAACCGAAGGAGGACAGCATCAATGGCCGAAGCTCGTCCGTCGATGGGGCCGCTGCCGCGGCAGGCTCCGACTCGGGTGCAGCCGCGCTGCCTGAGCAATCCGCCGGCGCAGAGGCAGGAAGCCCGTCCGGCTCCGACAGCATCGCGCCAGACAGCAATACGCCTTCTCCGTTGCCCACACTGACACAATCGCCGACGCCTGCGCCGACGCCCACGCCGACATCTACGCCGACGCCTTCTCCCACGCCCACGCCGACATCCGCGCCCACGCCTTCTCCCGCGCCCACGCCGACATCCGCGCCCACGCCTTCTCCCACGCCGGCACCCGTGGAAACACCCCTGCCCTCTCCCGAGCCTGAAGCGATCGCCGCCTTCGGGGACAGCGATTCGCCGTCCAATCCGCCTGTCAGCCCTGACGCGACGGACGGAGTCATCATCGCCGGGCAGGCTTCCCCGTCGCCCAGCCCGGATCCCCACGGGAAGGACGAGCATTCCTCCGCATTTCCTCTGATCGTGGGCATCGCGCTTTTGCTGCTGGTGATCATCTCCGCCGTCATCATCGTCATGCGGCAAAGGGCGGCGTCCTCCAGGCGCAGGCAGGCCCGTCGCTCCGGCGTCAGCGGCAAGCCGATGCACAAGAGGGGCATCTCCCCGTCGGCCACAGAGAAGCCCGCGGCGGTGACGCAGATGCCCACGGAGTTCGCACGCACGCCGTCCTCCGTCACGCAGATGCCCGCGGAGTTCGCACGCACGCCGTCCTCCGCCACGCAGATGCCCGCGGAGTTCGCACGCACGCCGTCCCCGGACACCCGGAAGCCGGCGGCGCAGGCAGCCCCAGCCAAGGCGCTGCCCTATCGTATCGGATACGCGCAGACCATCGGCTCCCGCCCCAATCAGGAGGACAGCTACGGTGCCTCCACCGTCGAGACGCAGATTCAGGAGCGCGGTCTGCTCGCTGTCGTCGCCGACGGCATCGGCGGTCTGGCGGATGGCCAGGTGGCCAGCGGTGCGGTCATTCGCTCGATGTTCAGCCTCTTCAACGAGCTGCCCAGGGACATGTCCGCGCCCAACAGGCTGCTTCGCCTGGCAGCCCGCGCGCAGAGCAGCGTGCTGGACATCAACCAGGACGCGCATGCCAAGTGCGGCAGCACGCTGGTGACCGTGCTGATCAACGGGGATCATCTGTCCTTCCTCTCCATTGGCGACAGCCGCATCTGCCTGCTGCGCGGCGGCGCGCTGCTCCAGCTCAACCGCGAGCATAAGGTTGGCCCGGGTCACGACGAAAGCATGGCGCTCGGCCTGGCCCGGGCGGACATCGACGCCCGCCGCCGCAGCGCGCTCACCTCGTATATCGGCAAGGAAAACCTGTCGCAGATCGACCGGAACACGCGTCCCCTCCAGCTCCTGCACGGGGATCGAATCCTGCTGATGAGCGACGGCGTCTTCGGCACGCTCAGCAGCAGCGAGCTGCTCTCCTGCATGGGCGCGCCTGCCCAGCAGGCTGCCGAGCGGGTCATCGCCGCCGTCGATGGCAGGCGCAAGCCGCATCAGGACAATGCGACCATCGTGATCGTCGAATATGTGTAATCCCCTGCGCCGAGATGAACGCAGAAGAAACGATATGAAGGAGATGCCACGGATGAGAAGAAAACCCATTGTGCACCTGTTCTTGATCATGCTGCTGTGTCTGGTCAGCAGCACGGCGCTGGCATATTCCGTCGATGACGCGGAGGGTACCGTCGTTCGCGTCTATGTGGAATGGTCCTGCGAAGCGGAGCGCGTCGCCTCCGAGGAGGAAGGTCTGCTCTTCGATATCCCCGCCCAGTCGGGCAGCTGGGTTGGCAGCGCGTTTGCCGTGGGCAAGCCGGACGAGCCGGTGCAGTACTTCGTCACCAACAGGCATGTCGTCGAGCCGGTCGCCACGGTCGATGTCGATGTATACAGCCTCACGACGAAGGAATACATGGATTCCGGCTCGGTGGACGATTGGCCGGTCTCGAAGATCACCTATTATCTGGTGTTTGAAAACATCGATACCATGGTGACAGCCCGGCACGTCGCCACCAGCGACCGGGCGGATCTCGCCGTGCTCTCCCCGGATATCCCGACGCGCAAGCGCACCGCGTCCATCCTCCGTCCGTTCGACCTGAACACGATGAAGAAGGTCAACATCTATGCGCTGGGCTTCCCCGCCGTGGCGGACGGCTCCCTCACCAAAGAGGCCCGGGAAAAGCTGGACTCCACGCAGGTCTTCCGCTCCAACGGCGTCATCAGCACCTTCCTCTCGCACGAGAAGACCGACGACGGTGAACAGATTCAGATGACGACCCCGATCAACGGCGGCAATTCGGGCGGCCCCGTGGTGGATGAGGACGGCTATGTGATCGGCGTCAGCACCTCCAAGTGGAGCAGCGCCCAGAATGTCAACATGGCCGTCACCGTCAACGAGGTCATCCGCATGCTCGACGCAGCGGAGATTCCCTACACCACGGTCGCGGATCTGTCCCCTGCGGCGGCCGAGTCCACTGCCGTGGCGGAAGCCACGCCCACCCCCGCGCCGATCGCCGCGGTCACCGACACGCCGACTGCCCAGCCCACGGTCGAGCCGACCGCCGAGCCTGCTCCGCAGCCGACGGACTTCAATTGGCTGCTCGTCGTATTGGGCGTGCTGGGCATCGCAACAGTCGTGCTGGCCACATTCGCCTTCCTGAAAAAGACGTCCGGGCGCAAGCCAAAGCCTGCCAAGGACCCCAAGCCCAGCAATC
The DNA here is from genome assembly GCA_051886775.1 of Candidatus Ventricola sp. Classification (GTDB taxonomy): domain Bacteria; phylum Bacillota; class Clostridia; order Christensenellales; family Aristaeellaceae; genus Ventricola. Next base: position 3,309 of record JBJEYK010000190.1, read on the forward strand.
AGGCTCGCCCGCCGGTGAGCAACAGGCCCAGCCCCGACAGGATGCCGCCCCAGACCGCCGTCACCCGTACCCTGATCGGTGAAAACGGCGCGCTGGCCGGAATGCAGTTCATCCTGACCGACCGCGCGGTCATCGGGCGCGATCCGCATCTTTGCCAGATCGTCTTCCCGGCAGACACCCGCGGCGTCAGCCATGCTCATTGCACCGTCGCCATCAGCAATGGCGTCGTCACCGTCACGGACAACAGCTCCAGGTGCGGCACCTGGGTGGACGACGAGCGGCTTGTCCCCGGCGTGAGCGTCGTGCTCCATCGCGGCCACAGGATCTATCTTGGCTCTCACGAGCAGTCCTTTGTCCTTCGTTCCTGATTATCCCCATCATGTGAAAAGGAGAATGTGATATGGCACGCAACAATTACTATCCCACCGCCTCCATCCCGGACGATCAGTTTGCTCCGGGCTACGTCTCCAATGTCGCGCCGGTTCACCGTGCCTATCCCCAGGACACCGTCGGCCCCACGCAGCCCGCGCCGGACCCCTATCTCGCGGCTCTGCACCAGGATGAAACCATCGGCTTTGAGGAGCCGGCGCCACGCCAGGAGGCGGACGAATGCCTGTCCACGCAGGTGGACACCGGCAGCGATTCGGCGCACAGCTTCAGCCTGGTCGTCGGCTGGCTGGTCTGCACGAAGGGTGCCGCCATCGGCCAGGATTATCGCCTGCACGTCGGCTGGAACTACATCGGTCGCGAATCCAGCCTGGAAGTCTGCCTCACCGATCCCAAAATCAGCCGCCGCATGGCGAAGATCAGCTACGATCCGGAATCCCGCACCTTCGGCGTAGCTCCCTCGGAGGGCGCAAAGTCCCTCTGCTATCTGAACAACGCTCCGCTGCGCGGCGACCGGGATATGAACGCCTATGACCGGCTGCGCCTGGGCGATACGGAGCTGATTCTGATCCCGCTGTGCTCCGATCAGTTCAACTGGGATGCCGAGAAGAAGTAATCTGCGAGAGGTTTGCTATGGACAGGCTGTGCTATTTTTGCATGACAGAAACCATGGAGAATGGGCGCTGCAGCGTCTGCGGACGCGCGCCCTCTGTCCGCAGCGCCCTCTCCCCGCAGGACGTCCTGCCCCCCGGAACGCTGCTTGACGGCGGCAATATCGTCGTCGGCGAGCCTTTGGGCCAGGGCGGCTTCGGCATCACCTACGTCGCCAAAGACAACGAGTTCGGCGCGATCGCCTTGAAGGAGTTCTTTCCCCGCAGCTTTGCCACCCGCTCCGGCGCCACGGTCGTGGCCACCGGCTCCGATGAAAAAAAGTACGCCCGGTATATGTCGGATTTTCAGCGGGAGGTCAAGCACCTGCTCAACCTGAAGAGCCATCCCAATATCGTCAAGGTGTACTTCGATCTGGACGAAAACAACACCTTCTACTACGGCATGGAGCTGCTCAAGGGAGAGTCCCTGAAAAAGCTCCTCCTCCACAAGCATCATCTCGAGCCCATCGCCGCCTTCCAGCTTCTCGAGCCCATCGGCGACGCGCTGAGCTATGCCCATCGCCTCAAGACCATCCACCGGGATATCGCGCCGGACAACATCTTCCTGCGCGCCAATGCCGCCGATCCCGAGCATCCCATTCCCTGCCTGATCGACTTTGGCGCAGCCTTCACCGACAAGGACGGCTTCACCTTCGTCGCGCCCTCGGTCAGGAAGAACGGCTTCTCCCCGCCCGATCAGATTCTTCCCTACGAGCAGCAGGGGCCGTTTATCGATGTCTACGCCCTGACCGCCACCTACTACAACATGATCACCGGGACTGTTCCCCCGCCCTCCACGGACCGGCACATCACGCCCCTGCGCGCGGCCAGCCAGCTCAATCCGTCAGTCAGTCCCGCCGTCGATCAGGTCATCTCCAAGGGGATGGAGCTGAACCACGAAAAGCGTTATCCCGATATCGATACGCTCGTTCGGGAGCTTCGCCGCGCGCTGGGCATCACAGAGGAATCGGATCACGAGCCGGCTGTTCAATCCGTGCCGGATCGCGAGCCTGCCGTTCCACCCGTTGTGGAGCAATGGCAGCCTGTTCGTCCCGCAGCGGATCGAAAGCCGCCCGCCCGTCCCGCAGCAAGCCGCTGGTTCCCCTTCCGTCTCGCGGCGGATCGAAAGCCGGTTCCTCCGGCAGCCGAGCAACCCAGGCCGGCGCAGCTGAAATGCACGAAAGGCCCTATGCGCGGCTGTGTCTTCAGTCTTCAGCAGGCCGAGCAGGTCGTCGGCAGAGAGGGCGCGCTGCTCATCACCGATTCGGATCGCCTGGCCAGCAGGAAGCACTGCAAGCTCGTCTTCGAAAACGGCAATTGGTATGTGGTCGATCTCAAATCCCACAACGGGACGGTGATCAACGGCGCGCTGGCCGAGCCGAATCGCCCGATCCTCCTCTCGCCCGGGGACGTGCTGCAAATCGGGTTTGAGGAATTCGTCTTCAATCCGCTCTGAGCGTACACAATGCTTCAAGGGGGCTGTCCGGCGGACAGCCCCCTTGAATTGATCCAATTCAATGCGCGCAGCGTCATCCGATGCGCGCGATGATCCTGGTCATCTCGTCCCAGCTGTCCTCCATGCGGCGCACCAGCGCAAACTGCGTGCGCGCCCGGTCAAGATTGTGCCCCGGACGGTGCACCTTGAAGTACTTGTCGCCGTTCAGATAGTCCGCCAGAAAGCGCATCCCGCATTCCAGCGTCATCAGCTTCGCGCCCATCGGCAGCAGAGCCTTCTCCCGACTGTTCAGCGTCGCGCCTGCCTCGGCCAGATACCCCCGCGCAAACGCCTCAAACATCTCCAGCGACAGCTGCACCCGGGTCAGATCACGCTCGTCCTCCTCCGCCGTGCTCGCACCCGTGCGGATGGCGTCGCCGAAGTCATACGCGGCCAGCCCCGGCATCACCGTGTCCAGATCGACGATGCACACCCCTTCTCCGGTCTGTTCGTCCAGCAGCACGTTGTTGAGCTTGGTATCGTTGTGCGTCACGCGCAGGGGGATCTCGCCCGCCGCCTGCGCGTCCACCAGCGCATGCACCTCCTGCCCATAGCCCATGCAGAACGCCAGCTCCGGCCCGACCTCGCCAAGCCTTCCCGCCTCGTTGCGGCGCACCGCATCCATCAGCTGGCGATAGCGCGCCGGCGTGTTGTGGAAGTCCACGATCGTCTCATGCAGCTTCTGGGCCGGAAACGCGCCCATCTGCCGCTGGAACCGTCCGAACGCCCTGCCCGACAGCTCAAAGAGCGCCGGCGTGTCCGGCAGATCGACCGACCGCGTCCCCTCGATGAACAGATACATCCGCCACAGCTCGCCGTCGTCGGCGATCACATAGCGCTTTGCGTCCTTTGCCGGCACCAGCGTCAGCGTTTCCCGCGCGGGATCGCCGCCCTCCTGCCGGATGACCTCGCGCAGATAAGCCGTCACCCGCTCGATGTTCTCGATCACCTGCGTCGGCCTGGGGAACACATATCCGTTCACCCGCTGCAGGATAAAGCGCCGCACGCCCTCCGGCGTCGTCACGCTCACGCGCAGCGTGTCGTTGATGTGGCCGTTCCCGTATGGCTGAGCCTCCATGTCGCCCGTCGGGATCGCAAACTGCCCGATAATCGCCGCAATGCGTTCTTCCATCTGTTGTACCTTCCTTCGCTGTGTTTCCTCGCCCGCCTCAGCGCGCCTGCTGCAGGCTCTCCATCACCAGGCGCAGCGCCTGAGCGTCCATCTGCCCCGGTGCCGATGCCTCGCCTGCCGTGCCAAAGGTCAGGCAGCTGCCGATGAATGCTCCGCCTACGCGCGTAAGCACCCCGGCAGGCCCCATGGCAATGGCGATGATGGGTGTCCTCATGCGTTCGCCCGCGCGCGCCATGACCAGCGCCGCCTCCAGCGCCTGCGCGCCCGTTCGCGTCATCACAGCCGCCTTGCACACATCTGCGCCGAGAGCCTCCTGCCGCAGCAGCCAGTCCGCCGCGCGGCGCATGTCGCCGATCTCGCCGAATTCGTGGCTGGAGCCGATCACCGGAATGCCCGCCTCATGCGATGCGCGCACCACACGGGCAAAGCATGCCTCGCCCGCGCTCAGCTCGCAGTCGATCGCCTCGCAGACCCCTGCGCGCGCGACAGCGCACAGCAGCGCTTCATACATCGCCGCGTCGTCGCTCCCTGCGCCGCCGTCGCGCCGCGTGCGCATCGTCAGGATCAGCGGAAGCCCCGCGTCTCTGGCCGCCCGGCAGGCGTCGATCACGCACGCAGCGTCCGGTGCCTGGCCCAGGCTGTCCGCGCGCAGCTCGATCAGGTCTGCCTGCGCCCGTGCCGCGCGCATGGCCGCCGCGCGGATGGTCTGTGCATCCTGGCCCATCACCGGCACGCAGATCTTGGGCATGCCCTCGCCCAGCGTCACCCGGCCCAGCCGCACGGTCTTTTGGAGCTCCCGCAATCTTGACAACCCCTTCTCCATCTTCTATAATACGTTGTATGAATCGCTGATGTGGTGGAATGGCAGACACCGGGGACTTAAAATCCCTTGCCTCTGGCGTGCGGGTTCGAGTCCCGCCATCAGCACCAGAGCGCCCTCCCCTGAGGAGGGTCTTTTTATTATACCATGTTTTTCCTGCTTTGCCTAGCCCGACGTGCCGGTCATCCCTGGGTGTCCTTCTGTCCGTCCTGCGCCACATCCAGCAGCCTGCGCAGGATCGGTGCGTCCAGCCCGAACAGGCTCAGGTTTTCCAGCAGGCTCACCAGCTCTGTCGCGATCATGTAGGTCATCGCCGCTGCGCCGATTCCCTGCATCTCCAGCGCCCTGCCCACCACCACGCAGATCAGCACCACTAGCCATTCCAAGCCCTTTTTGATCATGCCCATCGTCAACGTGCCGGAGGACAGCCTCCCGCTCGGCGTCTTTGGGCTCTTGGCGACCAGCGCGCACAGCAGCCCCGTCAGCACGTCCGCAGCCTGCGTCAGCAGCATCGCCTGTGCAATCGGCGGCAGGCCGGAAAACCATGCCGCCACAGCGCCCGCCGCCGCGCCTGCCAGCCGCAGCGCATTGGGCCGAAGCGCATCCAGCGCTTCAGTCAGTCTGTCCATCATGCTCCTCATGTTCCTCCCTCCGCTCAGTCGATCGGCCCATCGCTCAGGCGCACAGTAAATCCGCCCTTGGGCAGGAAGGTATTGCCCTCCTCGTCCTCGATCACCAGCCGCGCCGCCCGCTGCGCCGACCGCTCCCAGCTGACGAATCGCTTGGACACATAGCCCACGCCGTCCTCGTACTCGATGGCCAGCCATTCGCCCTCCTCACCGATGACGCGCACGCTTTCTCCGCGCGCAACCGAGCCCATCACGCTGCCGCCCGGCGTCCTGCGCACGTTCAGCGCGCCGCTGCGCGTGTCCACCCGTCCAATGTACAGCGCTGCGTTTTCCGCCGCGCCCACGGTCTCCTCCTCCATCGTGATGTCCGTCCCGTTCTCTACTTCCATCGTATTGCCTCCTCATCGTTCGTTTCTATGCCCGTCTGTCTGCGGATTCCTCCGCCGCCGACGCGCGTGCCTGCTGCCGTCATCGCCGCCGCAGGCTCAAGCCCGGTTTGCTTGCTCCTGCTCATCCAATCCGCTCCACCCGCACCAGGTCGCTTAGCAGATTGCAGTATTGCGTACTGCCCTCCGCGATGATCTCCGGCTGCGCAATCCAGGTGATCTTAAATGTCCCGCTGCCCTGCTCGCTGCCGCTGAAGACGACGTTCTCGTCCCGGTCGCGGATCGTCACGGCGTGCGCGTCCTGGCGCACGATCAGCTCGTGAATGCCCAACGAGCAGTAGCTGTCGCCCAGCGTCACCACGGCGTCCGCCGTCACGTTCAGCTCCTGCGGCAGGAACGGATAGGTGAAGTCGCGCATGTCGATGTCCGCTGTGACGTCCTGCACCTGGTAGGCGCACGGGATCACGATGCGCCGACCGACGTGCACAATGCAGGTGTAGCCGAGGATGGACGTGTTGCCGCAGGCCTGCGCCTCGTTCACATGGTCGTCCATCTGGTAATAGGTGCAGTTCTCAATCTGCGCATGGATGACGTTCGGGAAGCTGACCATCGCCCGCATGCCGGTGTTGCCGGCGATCTCCTCCGAGTTTCGGTATGCGATCAGCGCTTCTCTGTCCATCATCTCGCTCACGTCGATGCTGGGCACGGCGATGCGGCTGTAATACAGCTCGTTTCCGGCGCTTCCCGCGCCGAGCTTCAGCACTGCGCCAAAGTGCCCGCCCTGGCTGTCGATGTCCATCAGCTCGATCGTTCTGCCGTAGAAGATCGTGCAGCCCCGGATGTTCCTGTATCCGCCCAGCACCTCGTGCTCCAGGCCCAGGTGGTAAAACCTGCATACGGTGCAGTTCTCCGCGATATAGCCGTTCGGGCATGTCCAGTGCGTGCCGGTGAAGTTGACCTCCGTCATGTCGCTGACGCAGCTCCCGTTGTAGCTCGTCACATCCCGCAGCCTGAATTCCGTGTAGTACGACGGCGCGTCCCAGCTTCCGACGATCGCCGTCCCGTATGCGACCATCCGGTGGATGTCAAAGCCGTTCCGGGAAAACTCCGTGCACGAATCCCTCACCCAGATTGCCTTGGCCTGGGTGCTGCTGATGTAGAGCGCGGAAAAGGTGTTTCGCCTGTTGCTGCCGTCAAATGCCAGGGTCGACACCGCGCCGCTGTATGTGACCTTCGTCAGCCTCACAGCCGAATCGAGCAGGTCGCGGATTTCGATGGCGGGCGTATCCGTCGCCGCCGAGGCGATGCGGTTGATCGCGATGTCCATATCGCTTCCGCTGAGGGTCACCGTCCCCGCGCAGCGATAGGTACCGTAGCCCCGCACCGACGCGTGGCTCTGCGCCGCCTGCGCGATGCAGGCGTTCACGGCGTCCGTGTCGTCCCCCGTGCCGTCTCCGCGCGCGCCGAAGTCCTCCGGCGTCAGATAGCCAAGCGTCACGTCGCCGGCGCCGTGCGTGCCGATGTAGTCCACGATGTCCATCATCTCCACCTCGCGGGAGGGAAACGGCATCGTGGTCACCGTGTCGCCCGCGGCGACGATGTCCTCGCCGCGCGCGGCGACGGCCGGTGCGTTCGGCGTGTGGAAGATGCCCAGCACGAACGAATTGTCGATCGTCATGCCGGTGCTGCCGCAGTAGACCATGAAGGCCATGTCCACGACGTTCTCCTCGATGACGTAGGTGATCGCCGATACGTCCTTTGTGCTGCACAGCTCGGCGTTGAGCTTTTTCACCGTGCTCCCGGATTCGTCCCTGCACTCGATGCGGAGCTTCGCGTCCGTGGCGGCCGCGCTGCGCGCGAAGGCGTAGTATTGGATGGTGTCCCCCGCGCTCCAGCCGTAATCGGCCAGGGTGAATCGGGCGTTATCGTTCCTGTCCGTGATGTGCAGCGACGCGTAGTTGTACTCCGCCGCGCCGCTGATCGTCCACTCTCCGTCCGTGTTTTCAAAGGTAAAGCCCCGGCTGGGGCTGGTGACGTGGAAGGCGCTTCCCGCCAGATTTTCCGCGTCAAAGACGTACACGCTCTGTGTCGCGTAGCGCTCATCCTGCACCACCCGCAGCGTTTCGCCGCCCAGCAGGCCCGTGTGCGTCCTGGAGGCCTCGCCCTCGGTCGGGATCATGCGGGGCGCATACTGCTGCTCCCCATAGCGCCTTTGCCATTCTGCGGCCTGGCGCAGTGCGCCCAGCGTGCTAAGCTCAGCCATGGATCGGATACACCTCCTCCAGCATCGCGTTCAATTCGTCCTCGTTGATGCCGGTCTGCCCGCCTTCCCCTGCGGCAGCCGCCCCGATGTTCGCCCTCGCCTGCGCCATCTGTTCGTCCGTCAGCTCCTGTGTCCCGTAGCGCACCGCGTCCTGCGGCGCATCCAGGCCGTCCCGGCCCGGTTCGCCCTGCGGCCCCGGCTCGCCCTGCGGCCCCGGCTCACCCTGTGGCCCCTGCGGCCCGCGAAGGTCTGCCGAGCTGGCGCCGGACGCGCTGGTCACCGTCAGCACAGATCCATCCCACTCGTGCGTCACGCTCACGCCGTCCTGTCCCGGTTCGCCCTGCGGCCCCCGGAAGCTGCTCACCGCGCCCACGTTCAGCGTCGCAGCTGCCTGTCCGTTCACCGCCAGCTGAAATTCCTTCTGGTTCATACGTCGCCCACCGCCTCTATCACCGTCAGACGCTGGGGATGGATCGGGGTGATGACCTCCCGTCCGTCCGTCACGCGTCCTGTCTCATCCGTCACAGCCTCCAGCACATAGCGGATGTCCCACTTGTACGCCCGTCCGGCTGTCCATTTCTCCGTCTCCGCACTGCGGAAGGCGATCTGCACGCGCCCGTCCGCCTCCGGCGTCACAGTCTCCCGCTTGACCACGCGGCTGCCATCCTTCACCGTGAACACCGCCCGATCCGCCTGCGTGAATTGATAGTCGCTCTGCGCCGTGATCGTCAGCAGCCCGCTGTCCCCGCGTGTAATCGCGATCATCATGCCATTCACCTGAAAAATAGGATCACCTCCTGTCTTCTGCCCCTGCCGGGGCTTACGCCTGTGCCAGTCCGCCCGCGCCGCTGTCCTCCAGCAGCTCGCGCACCTGCTCGCGCAGCCTGGCCGGCGTCTGCGAAAACGTCCGCTTGCCCAGCATGATCTGCTGCGCCCACAGCATCGCCATCATCGCTTCACTCTCCCTTCCATACAGAACAAAAGCGGGGCCGCCTTATCCATACACGATCCCGCTCATCTCCAGCAAGCACTCCGTCAGCATCTCATTTTGCCTTTCCAGCGCCGCGATGCGCTCTGCCGCCGTCTGCGCGGGCGCTTCCTCCTCCGTCTCCGGCAGCGGATCGTGCACCAACGCGCCGCCCGCGTATCGGTACTGCGTCACGTCGCCCTCCGGCAGCGCCGATCGCTCAATGAGGATCGCGTCCGCCGGCGGCGTCCTGGCCCATGCGGCGTACAGCACGCGTCCGTCCTCGCCAAGCTTCAGCACAATCGGGTCACGCATGGCCGCTCACTCCCTTCACGCCGTAAATCCGCACCGGGATTTCGTATTTGTTATTCGCCGAGGACGAGCCCGATCTGTAACATCCATCCACTCTCAGGCCGCCTTCCACGACCTTGAACTGGCGCGACACATAGTTGCCGGTGTTTCCCCATATCAGGCTCGGCACGATCGTGTTGCCTTCCACCGCTTTGCCAAACGCCGAGTGGATGTGCGTTTCTTCCCCGTCTGCCGTGACGGTGTACTGCACCTCGATGAAGATCCCGTCATAGCTCAGGATGTCGGCAATTTCGATGATCACCTCTTGCTTGCTTGTCGATCCCACAAAGCTGGCCGTTGTATCCGCGTTTTCCCACAAAAGCTCCATGCTCACGGCGCCCACATCCTGCGCCGAAGGCGTCCACTCCGCAGGTCTTGCGCCCACATCCTCCGCCGTCAGGGTCACGCTGCCCTCGTTTGTCACCGTAATGCCGTTGATCGTTGCCACGCCAGGCCTGCCATCGCTGCCGCGAATGCCCTCCGGCACGCCGATGGCCAGCACCGGCCCGGCTTCCCCGCTCAGGAGCACCGCGCTGGCCGGCTCGCCCGGCGCCAGCGTCGTGGCCGTCGCGGCAATGCCCCGCAGCCAGCCTGCCGCCTGGTTGGCTGTATCCGCCGCCTCTGTCGCCGCGGCTGATGCCGTCTCCCTGGCATCATCCGCTGCGGCGTTGGCAGCATCCGCCGCGGCGTTGGCCCTTTCCGTCGCCTCCCTGGCTGCCGTCGCCTCGCCGTTCGCACGCGAAGCGGCGGTGTTCGTGCCGGCAATGGCCAGGTTCACCTCCTGCACCAGCGCGTCCCAGGCGTTCACCTGTCCCGGCGTCACGCTGTCCGATGGCGCCGGTCTGCCAGCCGGGCGGAATACCGCCTCGTAGCAGGTCTTTGCCCGCTGCCCGTCCTCGTCCTGCCCGTAGTCCACATAGACGTAGACGTGCACATCCTCGCATCGCGTCATGTACACATCCGGCACCGCCGCCGTCCATACGCCCTGCTCTTCATTCCACAGGGCCAGCCGCGTCTCCGTCTGGCTGTCGCCCACGAAGGCGAACTGCGCCTGCACCGTCACCGTGTCACACGCAATCAGCTCGTCCATCTGCGCCAGCACGTCCGGCGGGGGCAGGCCGCGCAGCTGCAGCCGCTGCCCTCTGTCGTGCTGATACGCGCCGCTCACCGCCGCGCTTCTGTCCGCGTCAAAGCTCGCCTCGATCATCCCGTCCTCCTCATCTGCGCCGGACGCTCGGCGCGGCGCTGCTCACTGCGTCCACCTGATCGCTCGTCTTCGCGCTCGTCTTTTTGGAGCCGCCCCCGACGCTGCTGGTCACCGTCGTGCTGCTGCCGCCGGTGCGGCTGGTGCCCGTCGTGTTCGTCGTACCAGAGCCGGTCGTGCTCGTCGATCCCGTCGTCTGGGTGCCCATGCTGCCGGATACCGCCGTCAGGTACTGGCTGTTCCAGTCCCGGCGCTGCTGATCCTTCAGCTCCTGCACCTTGGCAGCCAGCGTACTGGCATAGTCCGTGTTCAGTCGGCCCTGCGTCTGCGCGTTCTGCCTGGCCGCCTGCGTGATCTGCGCCTGCAGCTGCGCCTTGCGCTCGTCGCTTTCCCTCGTCAGGCGTTCAACCGTCCGCGCATGCTCACGGCCCTCGCCCGCCAGCGTCTGCAGGGCGTAGCTGCTCCTGCCCATGCCGCGTGCCAGCGCCGCCGTCTGCACGTCGGCTGCGCTGCGGGCGTAGGCGCGCTCCTGCTGCTCGATGCTCTCCTTCAGAGCCGAGGTCAGGCGTTCGATCTCCTGCTCCTTGCCCAGCCGAGTCGTCTCGTATTGCTGCTGCGCCGCCTCCAGCCCGGCGTTGAGCGTCGGCTGCAGCAGGTTCTGCGCATAGGTCTGCATCTCCTCGTCCGTCATCCGGCCCAGCAGTCCCGCCAGGATCTCATCGCGCAGCCTTTCGTCGAGCACCTTGCGCGTTTCGCTCTGGCTTTGGCTCTGGCTTTGGCTCTGGCTCACGCTTTGGCTGCTTGAGGTGCTGTTGCTCTTGTAGCTCGTCGTCGATATCGTCGTTCTGCCCATCTCGTTTCCCCCTTTCGTCAGGCGCTGTGCTTCTCCTCCAGTGCGCGCACCCGCGCCTCCAGCGCCTGCACCTCCCGCCTGCGCCGGTTGTTCGCCGCCCAGGCCTGCGATGCAAACTCCTTCAGAAACAGGATCAGCGCCCGCATGTTCACGCCCTCGCCCTCCCGGTATTCCGGCGCTCTCGGCTGTCTGTAACTCATGCGCTCACTCCTCATCCACGCTGTAATCCACCTGGATCCCGCCATAGATCCGCCACCCCGCCGCGCTCCTGCGGCTGCGGATGCCAAGGCGTACCCGCGCCCCGCTCAGCTGGATCTTGACCCGGTAGTCCTTTCGCCTCTTGCCCAGCAGCACCGTCTTCGTCTTCTCGCGTCGGTCTGTCTGAATGCTCAGCTCGATGGGCACGTCGTCCTCGTCAGCGTCCGCCGTAAAGCGCAGCACAAAGTCCCGCTTCACATACGCCTTGCCCAGATCCAGCCATGGCGTCTCCCACAGGCACGTCATCGGCTGCCCCAGATACCCGCCGCATTCCGGATCGTTGTAGCGCAGCACCTCGAAGGGAGCCTCCGCCTGCGTGAAGTACACCTGTCCGTTCAGCGCGTAGAAGTCCTTCACCCGCAGTCCCCTGCGCAGCATGAACGTGCCCCGCTCCGTGTCGTACTCGATCACCGCGTTGTTCTGCGTGATCACGTCGTTCTCGTTTTCCTTCACGCGCAGCGCCAGGTAGTACACATGATCGCACAGGCATGCCGTCGCGCTCTCCTGTCCATGCGTCTCGCGCATGCGCATCGTCTCGTGCAGCGCGTCGCGCGAGAGCAGCGACATCGCGCTCCCGTCGTATTGTCCCAGCCCGCTCCCCGTCAGGAAGAGCATCTTCAGCCGGTCGACGCATACGCTGCGCGCCGCGACCGGCCCGTCCGTGCCATAGGCCTCCGTGATCGCGAAGCTGCCCGGGTCGGTGCCCCGGATCTCAAACGCCGTCCTCGGCTTCACGGCCAGCAGGTATCCGCCGAACGGGCACAGCGCGACGAACGCGTCCCCGTCCCACGTCGGCTGACGGATCACGCCGCCGCCCAGCTCAGGCGTGTCCGGCACGTCCGTCCAGTCGAACGGATCGTAGGGCCGCGAGTAGAACACGTCGTCCGGGTATCCCTCCGCGCCCGTGCCCCAGATACGCTCCGCATGCCGGCTGAGCACCGCGAATTTCACGTCGGCATAGTCCTCTCCGATGCTGAGCGCCTTGCGCTCGACGCGCAGGTCGCTGCCGAACACCGCGATCATCCCGTCCTTTGCGTTGCTCATGATCAGGATGTCGGTCGTTTCCCCGTCCTCCGCCGCCTCATAGGTCACGCAGCTCCAGCGGTTTTCCAAAAAGCCCTCCGCCCGCAGCACCCAGCCCTCCGCGCCCATCGTGTAGGTGTAGACCGCACCGCCCGCGCCCGCCACAAAGACCTCCGGATCATCCGGCTTGTTCCGGCGGTAGAAGCGTTCCAGCGTCTCAATCGGCGCGCCCAGCGCCGGGAATGCGCGGCTCGTGCCGAAGGCGCTGGCCAGCAGTCCGCGCTCCGTGCGCACGTTCTCCGCCCGATAGGCGTAGCGGACGTCGACGTTCGTGTCGCCGCCCGCCTGGTACACGCCCTCCGGGGCCGGGATGGTGAACGTACCCTCATACGCCCTGTCGTTCACCGCCATCTCATACCCTCCTCCGCCCGTTGTCCGTCGCCGCGTATAGGTTGCAAAGCCGCGTCACGCTACCCGCGCCCTGGGGCCGCATCGCGCGCATCTGCTGGTAAAAGCTCATCTCAAAGAACTTCGCCCGGCTCTGCTTGGCCAGGTTGCCGCTGGACAGATGCCGGTAGCAGATGTAATCCGCCAGCGCAGGCTGCGCGTACTCCGGCAGCTCCGGCTCGTCGGTGTCCTGCTCCATCGCGGGCCGCTCGATCTCGCACAGCACGCTGATCTCCGCGTTCGGCACGCCCGTCCATAGCTGCGTCCCTTCCCCCGCGATGTCAAAGGGCAGGCAGCGTCCCTGCTTGTCCCACACCTGCACCACCCTGCCGATGGGCAGCGCGCGGATATCCGCGCGCCCGCCCTCGTCGCAGGTCAGCTCAAAGGTCTCCCTCGGCTTCAGGTACAGCCGCAGCGCGATCATGTAGCCCATGTTCGCGTAGCTGCGGAACAACTCGTCGTATTCGCCGATGTCCTCCGCCGCCTCATCCAGCTGCCGCAGCGCCAGCTTCATGATGTTTGCCAGCGTCATGCTCCACCTCACATATGGCCGGTGTTGCGCAGGATCTCCGCCAGCGGCGCCGCCATGTCATAGCTCATGCCCCGCATGAAATAGAAGCTCACGCCGTTAAGTCCCACGAAGACCACGTCGTCGCGGCTTCCCGGCACCAGCGGCAGCGTCACGCGCACCTTCTCCGCGTTCGGGCAGCCCGCCTGCTCAAGCAGCCTGTCCATGTTCTTCTGCGTCGCCTCGCACTTGCCGGCCAGCGCGCTGCTCGCGCGCTCGATCGTCTTGGTCGTGTTCGTCCTGATCGCCATGCTTCATTTCTCCCTTCTGTTCATCAGCAGTCCTGCATGCCTCACGCCGAGAAGCCGCACTCGATGCGCACCGCGTATTCCGGCTGCAGCAGCTTCACGCCGAAGCCGTCCATCTTCCAGCCCACCGTGCTGATCTGCTCCAGCGGATCAGCCGTACCGGCGCTGCCCGCGGGCTTGACGATCACGCGCGGCTTCGCGCCCTTGAAGCTCGTGTAGCCGTAGGCGTACTGCCCCAGCACGATCACGCTTGCCACGTCCGCGCCGTCCGCACCCGCGCCCTCGAAGATCTTCGCCTCGGTCGTCTCCACGATCCTGCAGCCGAACAGCCTGCCGATTTCGCCCGTGTACACGGCCTCCTTGTCCTGATAGCGGCTCACCGCCACGAAGGTCTCGTCGTCCTGGAGGTCATAGAACGTCTCCGGCCCTACGATCGCAATGTAATACCCGCCAAAGGTCTGCGCATGCGCCTTCTTCAGCCGGCGCACGGCCTTGCGCAGCTCCTTGGTGCTCAGCTTGTCGGCGCTCGTCAGCGCGGCGCGGCTGGTCTTGCCGTTCGCATAGATCACATTCGTGCAGGTAGCCAGCTCCTCGCGCACCACCGCGTCGATGCTGCGCGCGCCAGCGTCGCCAAAGAGCTTGGTCTTGCGCAGGATGTTCATGTCCAGGTGCGACAGATCCAGCTTGTCCGTACAGCGCGCGTATTCGCCGTACTGCTCCAGCTTCACCGTCACCTCGGTCTCCGTCAGCATCACGCTGTCGCCCGGCTCGCCTTCAGTCAGTGCGGTCGTGTTCGTCTCCAGCGGGATGATCTTGCGCATGTTCATCACCAGGCCGCTGTTCTCCGGCATCCTGTGCTCGTCGCCAAACTGCAGGTGTACCAGCTCCGGCTCGAACGTGCGCAGCAGCTCGCGGTTGTAGTAGGTCTGCATGCCCGGCGTCAGGCCGGCGCTCCCGGTCATATTGGTATTCTCACTCGTGTACGCCATGTGTCATTCTCCTTTCACATCTTCACCCTTTTGCCCATCATCGCGGCGGCCCTGGCCTGCCGCGAGAAGGCGTCGAACTGCGCGTCGGTCATCTGCTCGATGCCCATCGCCGCGCCGGGATCGCCCGCCGCGGCCACGCGCGCCACCGGCACGCCGCGCCTGCGCGCAGGCTGGGCGGCCATCGCGGCCAGCTGCGCGCGCAGGTAGATCGCCGCCGCGCGGATCACGTCCTTGCCCGCGGCAATCTGCGCGCGCACCTCCTCGTCCTGCGACAGCGCGGCCAGCTCCTCAGCCGTCCAGCCGTCCTCAAACAGCGCGCCGATCCCCTCGCGGATCTGCGCCTCCAGCGCCTCGCTTTCCTGGAGCTGCTGTACGTTCTCCTCCTCCAGCATGCTCTCGGTCAGCTCCTGGGCCGTGACGCCCATCGTCTCCCTGTCCTCCATGTGTTCTCTCCTTTCTCTTTATCGCAAAGCCCTCAGGGCCTTGTGTCAGATGGTCTGGGGCGCGGCCTGGCCGATGCCCGCGTCCCTCATCGCCCGCAGCACGCTCGTCTTCGTGTGCTCGCCCTGCATCAGCCGGATGACGGCGTCCGCGGGCAGCGGCGTGCCGGCCTCGGCGCAGATTTTGACCGCCTGCATCAGGAATTCGTTGTCCCTGGCGATCTGATCCGGCCTGCTGCGGATCACCTCCACGCGCACCGAGTACGCCGGGCGCAGCACCTCGCCGTCCTGGCCGCCGGGCGCGGTCAGCTCAACGATCCGTTCGCGCAGTCCGTCGCCGTTTTCCATCCCGCTGACGATGCGCAGCTTGCGTCCCGGCTCCATGTACTCGCTCAGCACCCAGATGATCTGCTCCACCATCTCGCGGAACGTGTCCTTGAATCGCTCCGTGTGCCATCTGGCGATCTTGCTGCCCGCCTCCTGCAGGGCGTTGATCGCCGTGCCCGCGGTCACGTTCAGGCCGCCCTCGCCCCGGGTGAACTGGTTCTGGCCGCAGTCCTGCTTCATCGTGTCGGCCATGTACTGCATCATCTGGTAGACCTGCCCGTTCAATGGCTGCGTCTGCACTGTTTGAAGCACCTCGCGGATGTCGCTGCCGTCCCATTCGATCACCGTGCGCCGCATGTCGGCGACCTCGTCGGCGTTCACGCCGCTGCCGCGCCGGATGAAGTGACGCTGCACGCTGCTCTCGCGGGCGTTGTCGTCGATGTACCGGGCATACCGGTCGATTGCCTCCTGCGTGTCCTTGTAGTCGTGCGCCAGTCCGGAGCCGAACGGTCTGCGCCACACGTCGCGGTATCGATACAGCGTGAACGGATACAGCCCGTGCGCGTACACGCCCCGCTCGTAGGTCTCGCCGTCCAGGCCAAAGCCCGTCTGCGTGCTGCACAGCAGCGCGCCGCCCGCCATCTGGGCCATGTGCACGCGCGTCTTGCGCGCCTCAGCGTCGTACTGCTTATACCAGAATTCGATCAGTGTCGTCTTTCCGTCCCCGTCCGGCGCATCGCAGATGGTCAGGTCATCCCTGCGCGCGTACTCGTCGGTGGATACAAAGCCCCTGGCATGCGGGTAGTGCGCCTCCACCCAGGCCACCGTCGTGTGCGTCGCCTTGAAGCACGCGCGCCCGTCCTGGATGTCCTCGTACATGGGATCGGGGTAGAAGTCCTCCGGGTGCCACGCCAGCACGCTGACCATGCCCTCCCCGTCCTCCAGCGCGTCGTCCCAGAATACCTGCGCCACGCCGGTGCCCGTCACCACCGCGTCCTCGATGATCCGCTGGTACTTGCCCGGCCAGCCCGCGTGGTAGAGCACATAGCTCACCACATCGCTCATCTCCTCGGCGCTGGCAAGCGTTTCCTCGCGCTCCGGGATCATCAGCGCCTGCGGCATGCTGTCAACCTGGTCAGCCACCACGTTGTCGATACAGCTGTTCAGCGTCGAAAACGCCGGGCTGGTTCGGCTGCGGCCCTCATGCTGCAGCCGGCGCATGCTGCGCGCCTCGCGCATCTGCCCGTGCTCCTCCTCCAGCTGCTCGCGGAAGAATTCAAACAGCGCATAGCCCCGGCTCAGCAGCTCGCGCTCCTGCGGGCTTAGCTGCTGGTCGCGCCTGCGCATTTCCATCCTTTCGTCTGCGATCGTCATGTCTTCTCCTCTCTGCTCATCCGTCCAGCGGATGGAAGCCTGTCTTCTTTTCCGGCTGCACGCCCGCCCTGGGGGCGATCGGCCTGCTCATCAGGAAATACCGCGTCTCGTCGTAGATGTGATCCTCGCCCGCCGTGTCGATGTCCTCCGGCCTGCGCGCGTCGTAGACCAGGCTCGGAATCGTCCGAATGAAATCCCGGCAGTTTTCAAACACATAGAGCATCGGCCTGCCGTCATCGCCAAACTTCAGCCGCTCGTGCAGCTGCATCTTGCCGGGCAGCCGCGTGTTGTCGCCCTTGCGGAAGATCACCCCGTCAAACGCCTTGCGGATCTGCTCCTCCACGCTCATCCCGCGGCTCCTGTCCCAGATGGCGGGGTCGGCGACGCCCGTGGGCCGCACGCCCTCGGCGAACTCGCTCTCCAGCAGCCGCGCCAGCTCCATGGCGATTTCGCCCGGGGCGAGCATCACGCCCGTGTTCGGCTCGCTCGGCACGCAGCCGTACAGCTCCTTGTAGCGGTACACGCGTCCCTCCTCGTCCACCGCCCACACCCCGAAGGAAAACGGCCTCGTGTACCCGTGGTCGAAGCTCACTACCCTTGTCCAGTGCCACGGGATGGCAAACGGCCTGATCACATGGGTGAACAGGCCGTCCTCGTAGTGCGCGGGATCGTCGGTAAACTCGGGGAACGCCTGTCCGTCAAAGGCGTCCCACCTGCCCAGCAGCAGCGCCTCCCGCAGCGCCCGGGGCTTCTGCTCCAGCTCGATCACATAGTCGCGCGTGATGTGCGGGTTGTCCGTCGCCCGCGCGGGGATGTACTGCACCCGCCGCACGCTGACCTCCCCGAGCACCTCGCTTTTCACCGGCAGCTCCCGGATGATCCGCCCGCCCTGCGTGCTGTCCACAAACCGCGCCTTCACCCAGGCGTGCCCCGGCCCGCCGGGGTTGCTGGCGCAGCGCACGCAGGGCACAATGCCCAGCCGCTTCTCCGCCCGCAGCCTCGTGCGCAGGTAGTCGTACATCGCCTTGGTGAAGTGCGTCAGCTCGTCGAAGTACAGCCAGTGGATCTCCGCGCCCTGGTACTTGAGCAATCCCTCCCCCTCGTTGCTCAGGTGGCAGAAGTGCGCCACGCTTCCGTTGGAAAAGCGCAGCTCGTGCGTCCCCGTCGTGTATTTGCCCAGCGCCTTGGGCACGATGCGCAGCATCGTGCGCACCAGCGTCATCTCCACCTCGGGATAGGTGCGTCGGAACAGGTACGCGTGCGTCCCGGGATAGCGCATGCACCGCATGAACGCATCCCAGCAGATCGCGTAGCTCTTTCCGCCGCCCGCCGCCCCGCCGTAGAGCACCTCGTCCGCCTCGCTCGCGTGGAACAGCCGCTGCTGCGGCGTCGGCTGATAGGTCAGCTTCAGCTCCATGCCTCATCCTCGCCCCGCTTCGGCATCCCGATATCCGGCATGCCCTCCGTAAATGTGATGGTGATCTCCTTCCTGTCCTCCTTCGGCACGCGCACGCCCGCCCGGTCCAGGATGTCCTTGGCTGCGCGCTGGCTCACGGTATCGCTCGCCTCCTGGTTGCGCATCAGCTCCGCCTGCCGCCTCGCCGCCTCCTCGGCGCTCTCGTTCACGCAGATCTGCGCGCGCAGCTTGGCCGCCTCGCTGCGCCGGTGATACGGCTCCAGCAGCCGCTTGTCGCCCAGCGCCGAGAGCACCGAGCGCACCGTCACCCGCAGCCGCGCGGCGATCTCCTCCGGCTCCAGCCCCTCCTCGAAGTACGCCCTCAGCGCCTCCTCCGTCTTTCTTTCGGACAATCTGCCCATCGTCTTCCCCTCCCTTTTCCCGTCAAAGCAAAAACCGCTCCTTTTCGGAACGGTTTCTCTCTGCGTCAGCGCCCCTGCGCTTCTTTTGCTGAGGATATCATAGCACAGCGTCATTCCCTTTGCCAAGACGACATTTCGCGACATTTTCCGCCCTCTCGAACTCGCCCGTCCTCATCCTTCCCTGCCGGGGTGGCCGGATGAGCGCAGCGTGGCCGGATGAGGCCGTCCCCCGCTTCCGTCCGTCCCCTCATCCCTCCTGCTCAATCTCCCGCTTGTATCGCATGCACTGCCGTTCGCTCCGGTCGATCGCCTCCGCCGTTTCCGCCATGCTCAGCCCCGCCAGATAGTACAGCGCACAGAACGCGTAGTGCTCCGGGCGCATCCTGTCCATCTCCGCGCGCGCCTCCTCCTCGTAGCGCCTCAGCAGCGCGCTCTCCCGGTTCAGGATCCGCTCCATCGCGTCCCGCTTTTCCAGCCGCACATCCAGTCCGCGCGCCGCGGTGCTCTGCGCCCTCGGCATACCGTCCAGCCGCATGCTGCGCAGCCCATCACCGTACGCCTCGCGCAGCTGTTCCCCCAGCCGCCGCACCAGCATCGCCTGCGCGCGCACGCGCGCCATCCTTTCGCCCCGGGTCATCGTTCGCCCTCCTGCGTCCCGATTTTGTTTCCCGTCCATTCGCACGTCGCACATCCGTCGCATTCCTCCTTCAGATTCAGCACACAGGAAAACGCCATATCCGTCCTTCCCTCCCCTTTTCATCTGCCTCGTCCGTTTCTGTCCATATTCGTCTCTTTTTTCTCATTCAAACGCCTTTTCGCCCTTCTGTTCGCCTCAAATACGAACGTTTGTTCCCATTATAAGCCTCTGTTCCCCTTCCGTCAACCCCAAAAAGCAGAAAAGCAGGCTTTCGCCCGCTTCCCACTGTATCACTTTCGTCCCCCAGCCTTCCCCTTTTGGGGAAGGTGGCCGAGCACTGCGAGGCCGGATGAGGTCACCCCCATCCTTCCCATCCGGGGTTAGTGTCGCCCGCAGGCGCCGGGTGCGTTCATCACCCGTTCACCGGCAGCTCTCCGGGCAGCTCGTCCACAAGCGTGCCGCTCTCCAGCTCCAGGCCGTGCAGCGCGCCGTCGTTTTCGCCAATGTATGCTGTCAACCACAGCCCGTCCTCCAGCCGCGCGCGCGCCATCCGGCAGCCGCCCCAGTTGGTGGTGCACTCCATCTCCAGCAAATGCCATTCGATTCCCGAAACCCCAACGATCTGCTCCGCCTCCGCCAGCGCCGCATCGATCCGCTCCTGCGTCACGCCGTTTTCTTCCTCGCGTACGTCCCACTCACGGCTGTCCATCCGGCTGGCGCTCACCAGCTCCTTCGTCTCCCGGTCGTAGGCTGCGTCGGCATACACCTGAATCCCGCGCCCGTCCACATAGCTGAACGTCGCACTGTAATGCCTTCGGCTCTCTCCCTGCCAGTCTCCGTTGCCGTCCGCGGTGAACACGCGCGGCACATACCCTCCCTCCGTGGAGATGTGCGCCATCGGCATCGTCAGCGGGCAGCCCAGCCGTCCGCACAGGATGCTGCGCGCCTCGCGCTCGATCCCGGCAAAGTCCACCTCGCCAGTCTCGTCATGCGTGCCTGCCTCCACCAGCATCGCGGCCATCTCCTCGTCGGTCAGGCTGCGATACGGCTTGATCGAGAAGTCGTTCAGCCCGCAGTAGTATGCCTCGTCGAGCTTCGGATTGCGCACGGGGCTGTCCGCCTTCACGCCCGCCGCGTCCAGCCGCCCGTAGCGGATCATCTCCCACAGCGCCTGGTAGCGCTCCGCCTCCTCCTGCGTGAAGAAGCGCGATGTCTCAATCCCGCCGCCGCGCGCGCAGTTGCGCGCATTCAGCGTATCCGGATCGAAGGTCAGTCCCAGCTGCGCATAGGCGTCGATGAGGGCAAGCAGCTGCTCGTCCGACAGGCACGGCCCCGGCAGCAGCGTGTACGCCGCCTCCCCGTCAAAGTCCGCCGGGTCAAGCGCGTATACGCCCACCACCACATCCTCCATCTTTTCCAGCACG